>DASRAY010000029.1:0-29697 GCA_035637935.1 Sphingomicrobium sp. | reverse complement strand
CGGGCTGATCTCTCCGTACCAGCCGGAAGGGGTGTTCGCGCCGGCGTGGAAGCTCAAGGTCACGCGCCGCCGGACGGGGCAAGAGCCGCTGCGCAATGCGGTCGACGGTTTGCCGCGAGACGTCGCGTTCGTAGCGCCGCGAATCGAGCAGACCATCGCCGGCGATCGGCTCGAGCCGATCATCACCGACGCGCAGGGCCGGATCCTGCTCGGCAAGCAGAGCGACCGGCCCCTCTACGTCCTCGCCGACGCCGACCTCTTCAACAACCACGGGATGGCCAACGAGCGCCAAGCGCGGTCGGCACTGGCGCTGCTCGATTATCTCAACGGCACGGAGGCTGAGTCGATTTTGTTCGACGTCACCGCCAACGGCCTCGGCCACAGCCGCAGTCCGCTCAAGCTGGCGTTCGACCCGCCGTTCCTGGCCGTGACCCTGACGATCTTCGCGGCGATGCTGCTCGCCGCCGCCCAGGCCCTGTTCCGGTTCGGCGCGCCGCGCCGGCCCGAGCGCGCGATCGCCTTCGGCAAGGCGGCGCTGGTCGACAACAGCGCCGCGCTGATCCGCAAGGCCGGGCGCGAGCCGCGGCTCGGCGCGCGCTACGCCGAAGTCATTCGCGAGCGCGCCGCGGCGCTGTTCCGGCTCGGCCCGTCGACCAGCCGGGAGCTGATCGATGCGCGGCTCGAGGCCTTGAATTCGCGCACCAGCTTCACTGCGCTGGCCGCCGCGGCGGGCAACGCGCAGCGTCGCGACGAGCTGCTCGGCGCGGCGCAATCGCTGCATCATTGGGTCAAGGAGGTCCAGGAGTGAAAGTCGTTGAAGTCCAGTCGCTTGCCGGTTCGATCAGGAGCGAGGTCGCGAAGGCGGTGGTCGGGCAGGACTCGACCGTCGAGCTCATGCTCGTCGCTCTGTTCGCCGGCGGCCACATCCTGCTCGAAGGCCCGCCGGGGACCGCCAAAACCCTGCTCGCGCACAGCTTCGCCCACGCCATCGGGCTCGAGTTTGGGCGGATCCAGTTCACCCCCGACCTGATGCCCGGCGACATCCTCGGGGCAAACCTGTTCAACTTCCAGACGTCGAGCTTCACCCTGACCCGCGGTCCGATCTTCACCGAGCTGCTGCTCGCCGACGAGATCAACCGCACCCCGCCCAAGACCCAGGCCGCGCTGCTCGAGGCGATGCAGGAGCGGCAGGTGACGATCGACGGCCAGACCCATGAGCTCGGCGACCGGTTCATGGTCGTGGCCACCCAGAACCCGATCGAGCAGCAGGGCGTCTATCCGCTGCCGGAGGCCCAGCTCGACCGTTTCCTGTTCAAGCAGTCGGTCGATTATCCGACGCTCGAAGAGGAGCGAAAGATCATCGCCACCCACGGCGCCAAGAAAGCGGCGATGGAGCCGTCGGCGTGGGGCGTCGAGCGCAAGGCGGACGCGAAGACCATCGCCGAAGCGCTCGCCGCGGTGAACGACGTCCGCCTGGTCGGCGAGGTGATCGACTATATCGCGGCGCTGGTCCGCGGCACGCGCGAGACGGCCGAGCTTGAATCCGGGGCATCGCCGCGGGCCGGCGCGATGCTCGCGGGGGCGGCGCGCGCCCGGGCCGCGATCGACGGCCGCGACTTCGTCATCCCCGACGACGTCAAGGCGCTCGCCCCGGCGCTGCTGCGCCACCGCGTCATCCTCTCGCCCGCGGCCGAGATCAACGGCCGCAAGGTCGAGGAGATCGTGACCATGATCATCGAGGCGATCGAGGCGCCGCGTTGATCTACCCGACCCGATCCGCCGTGGTTGCGACCGCCGCCGGGGCACCGGTGGCGCTGGCCGTCGCGGCGGTCGCGCCGGGGCGCTGGTTCCTGGCGCTGGCGTGGCCGCTGGCGGTGCTGTTGCTGTGTTTGATCGACGCGGTGCGCGGTGCCGGCCGGTCGACCGCCCGGGTCGACTTTCCCGGCCACGCCTACGTCGGCGAGCTGCGCGACTGCACGGTGACCGTGCTGGTCGACAGCCGCCCGCGCAGCGCCGAGGTCGCGCTCCAGCCGTCGCCGCTGATCGGGTTCGAGGACGACGGGCGGATCGGCGTTCCGCTCGAGGCCGGTCGCGGAGCGGTGCTGATGCAGCTCGAGATGCTGCGCCGCGGGCTCGCGCGGTTCGAGCGCCTGTGGCTGCGCTGGACCGGTCCGCTCGGGCTCGTCTGGCAGCAGGGCACGGTCGCGCTCGAGGCCGCCTTCCCGGTCCTGCCCGACCTGCGGCCGGTCCACGAGCGCGGCGCCGCGATCTTCCAGCGCAATGCGTTCGAGGGCCTGATCGCCCAGCTGATCCGGGGCGAGGGCTCCGATTTCGACGCCCTGGTCGAATTCCGGCCCGGCATGGATCGCCGCTCGATCGCGTGGAAGCAGTCGGCGCGCCATTCGAAGCTGCTCGCCAAGCAATATAAGAGTGAGCGCAACAACCAGATCGTGTTCGCGATCGATAGCGGCCGCCAGATGTGCGAGCCGGTCGCCGGCCTGCCCCGGGTCGACCGCTGCGTTTCGGCCATGCTGCTGACGGCGTGGATCGCGCTCAAGCTCGGCGACCGGGTGGCGATCAACGCGTTCGATTCACGGCCGCGCCTCGCCAGCGGACTGGCGTCGGGAGCCGGCGCCTTTGCCGAGCTCCAGCGCATTGCCGCCGAGATCGACTACAGCGGCGAGGAAACCAATTACACATTCGCCCTGACCACTCTTGCGGCGAAGCTGACCCGCCGCTCGATGATCATCCTGTTCACCGAGTTCACCGATGCGGTCTCGGCCGATTTCCTGATCCGCGCCGCGCGGCGGCTGGTCGAAACCCATTTGCTGCTGATCGTCGTGCTGCGCGACGAGGAGCTGGAAGGCATCGTCGAGCGCGAGCCGGAGGCCGCCGACGACGTGACCCGGGCGGTCACCGCCGCCGCCCTGCTCAAGGAACGGCGGGTGGTGATCACCAGCCTCCAGCATCTCGGCGTCCACGTCGTCGAAAGCGAATATGACCGCGTGTCCGAGCGACTGGTGCAAACCTATCTCGAGCTCAAGCGGAGGAACCTCTTGTGAACGCGCCGCTGGTCACCGGAGCGGGCGCTCCGCTGGTCAATGCAACCCGCTTCCGCCAGGCGCACGAAGCCGATTGGGAGCGGCTCGACGCCATCGTCACGCGCATGGAGAAACGCTCGATCCGGGTGCTCGACGACGACGACTTGCTCGCTCTGCCGAGCCTCTACCGGACGACCCTGTCATCGCTGTCGGTGGCCCGCGACACCTCGCTCGACCGCTCGCTCATCACCTATCTCGAGCAGCTGTCGACCCGCGCTTATTTCCAGATCTACGGCGTGCAGACTCCGCCCCACCGGCAGATCGCGCGCTTCTTCGCCAAGAGCTGGCCGGACGCGGTCCGGTCGCTGTGGCGCGAGACCCTGTTCTGCGCCGTCCTGACCTTCGGCGCCGCGCTTCTCGCCTATTTGCTGATCCGGAGCGACCCGAGCTGGTTCTACGCGATGATTCCGGAAGGGCTGGCGGGCGGCCGCGACCCGTCGGCTTCGGCCGAGTTCCTGCGCTCGACGCTGTACGAGAAGCAGAAGGACTGGCTGATGGCCTTCGCCACCTTCCTGTTCACCCACAACGCCCAGATCGCGATTTTCGCCTTCGCGCTCGGCTTCGCGTTCGCCGTGCCGACGATCCTTCTGATCCTCTATAACGGCCTGATGCTCGGCGCGTTCGTCGCCGTGTTCGCGGCCAAGGGCCTCGGTCCCAATGTCGTCGCCTGGCTGACGATCCACGGCACGACCGAGATCTTCGCGATCTGCATTTCCGGCGCCGCCGGGGTGCGGATCGGCATGGCGATCGCCTTCCCGGGCCGGCTCGCCCGGATGGAGTCGGCGGTCCGCGCCGGCCGGATCGCGGCCACGGCGATGGTCGGCACCGTGATCATGCTGGCCGTCGCCGGCCTGCTCGAGGGCGTCGGCCGGCAGACCATCGTCAACGACGGCACCCGCCTCTTGATCGGCCTCACCGCGCTGGCCGGATGGCTGCTCTATTTCTACGTCTGGCGGCCGGGAAAGCCCGCTCGTGGCTACTAGCGCGATCCCCCAAGCG
This sequence comes from Sphingomicrobium sp., assembly GCA_035637935.1. Taxonomy (GTDB): domain Bacteria; phylum Pseudomonadota; class Alphaproteobacteria; order Sphingomonadales; family Sphingomonadaceae; genus Sphingomicrobium. Next base: position 25,597 of record DASRAY010000029.1, on the reverse strand, counting down.
CGCAGCCTCAAGCGCTCCTTCGTCACCCCGGAGGGCGTCGACCTGAAGCTCGAGCTGGGCTCCGCCGGAAGCCGCGCCGGGGCGTTCCTGATCGATGCGCTGATCATGATCGTGCTGCTGGTCGTGGTGACCATCGTGCTGCTGCTCATCGCCGGGAAAAGCAGCGGCACCGGAGAGTTCCTGATCGTCCTGTGGCTGATCGGCTTCTTCTTGCTGCGCAACGGCTGGTTCTCGCTGTTCGAGATGGGCAGCCGCGGAGCGACCCCGGGCAAGCGCCTGATGGGGCTGCGCGTGGTGGCCCGCGACGGCTCGCGACTGACCGGCGCAGCCGTGATCGCGCGCAACGCGATGCGCGAGATCGAAGTCTTCTTGCCGCTCGGCTTCCTCGGACAGCAGACGGCGGCGGGCACGGCCGACACCTTCCTGGTGCTGTTCGCCCTGACGTGGAGCGGCATCTTCCTGTTCTTTCCACTGTTCAACCGCGACCGCCTGCGCGTCGGCGACCTCGTCGCCGGCACCTGGGTGGTCAACGCAGGCAAGTCCAAGCTGTCCGAGGACCTGGTCGGCGCGACCCGGCGCCAGCGGCGGACCTTCCCGGAAGCGGCGCTCAACCTTTACGGAATCTACGAGCTGCAGACGCTCGAGGAGGTGCTGCGCACCGAGCAGCCCGATGCCATCATGACTGTCGCGCGCACCATTCGCACCAAGGCCGGCCTGCCCGACGACGGCGACGATTACAGCTTCCTGTCCGATTATTATGCCGCGCTGTGCGCCCGGCTCGAGGCCGGGCTGATGGTCGGCCGCCGGCGCGAGAGCAAATACGAAAGCTAGCGGGGCGGCAGGGCCTCGGCTTCGACCGTCGCCGTTCCCGCGTGATGCTTGTCGAGGTGCCGCTTGATGATCCTCAGATTGCGGGTGTTCGAGCGGAAGAAGAAATCGGGGATCGCGCCGACGAACGGAATCAGGCCGAGCAGCCAGTCGACCCCGACGTTGCCGGCCATTCGGCTGATCTGCCATTTCGACATGCCAAGGTTGCGCGCTTCCCAGACGATGTAGGCGCCGAGCGCGGCCGCAGCGACGTCGCCAACCACCGGGATGAGGTCGAGGATCACGTCGAGCCCGACCGGCTGCTTGATGCCCGGGATGACAAACAGCCGTTCGAGCATCTTCTCCATGGCCTCGACCCGCTGGCGCACCGACTGGGGATCGGTACCGAGTCCCGGGAAGGCGGGTCGTTGGTCGGGAGCTGCCACGTCGTCACAGGCCTTGTTTTTGGTCCAGGTCGGTCAGCGTATGGCGGGCGTAGCGGTTCCCGGCGAAGCCCTGGATTCGACCGGACACGAGCGACCAGCGGATCGGCGCAGCGATCGGAATGAACAGCTGGCCCTCGTCGATCCTGGTCGCGGCCTGGCCGAGCAGGGCGCCGCGCTGGGCGGGGATCAGGCTATCCCGAGCGGCAGCGAGCAGCACGTCGGCATCCTTGTCGCACACCGGCGCGACCTCGCACCGGAACTGGCGCAGGAACCAGGCGGGCGAGGTCGAGGGGGCGATCGCGTCGATCAGCCGGAAATCGGCGGCGGACGCGGTGTTCGCGCGTTCGACCGTGAGCCCGAGCGCGCCCCAGTCGATCGACAGGCGGTTGAACAGGATGTCGGCCCCCGGGCCGGCGGGAAGGAACACGCGGACGGCCGGCTTCTCCGCCCCGAACTGGCGCGTCGACTCGGCGGCCAGCTCCGCGGCGCGGTCCGCGATGGGGGTCGCGAACCACGGCGGCTGGGCTGGCGCCGGCATGCCCTCGAGGCCGGGCTCGAGCACCGTCGCGCGCGGCGCCAGCCCCGGCACCCGCAGGGCGTCGATCAGGCCGTCGCGGTCGATCGCCTGGCTGAGCAGCTGGCGGGCGCCGGCGTCGTCGAACGCGCCGCCCGAGCGCACCGGGGCGAGGCCGAACAGGCCCGACGCCGGGTCGAAGCGCAGGCTGCCCCGCGGCAGCTTGATGCGCTGGGCATAGGGCAGGTCGGCGTAGGTCCCGCCGAGCACGAGGTCGGCCCCGCCGCCGGCGAACTGTCGCACGGCTTTCTCGGCGGTCGTTCCGCTGAGCTGCAGCTCCTGCCGGGTCGTGGCGTCCTCGTCGCCGGACGCGATCTCGCGAGTCAGCCACAGCCCGTCGGTACCGCTACGCCTGGCGTCGATCGCGAACGGTCCGCCGCCGCCGTTGCGGACCACGGCGAACTCCGGCTGGGCGAGGAGGGCGAGCAGGTTCGGGCGCGGCGCGCGGAGGCGGATTTCGATCACCTTGTCGGTCATCGCGACGATGTCGTCGACGGCGCCCAGCGTGTCCTTGAGCGGATTGACGCTGGAGTTGGCGAGCGACCGCTTGAGCGTGCGCGCGACCTGCTCGGCGGTGATCTTGCGCCCGTTCGGCCAGGTTCCGGCAGCGAGGCGGAAGATGTAGCTCAAGCCGTCGTCGGTCACCGCCCAGCTCTCGGCCAGCCCGCCGACGATGTTGCCGGTGGAGTCGAACCGCACCAGCCCCTGCGCCGTGGTGCCGAGCAGGACGGCGTCGGAAGCGGACAGCGGCGCCGTCGCGGGGTCGCGCAGCCGGGGCGCCCCGCCGACCACGACGACCTTGACCGCGCCCGCGTTGTGATCGCGGCACGCACCGGGACCGAGCGCCAGGCTGGCGAGGACGAGCAGGCTCAAGCGGCGCCGGCACATGGCGGCTGTTTAGCCGCAAGGCCTCATTCAGCAAGCGTCTGGATATATCGGCTCAACTGACTTACTTTGGTAAGACAGTCGGGCGAGTCCGCGAAAGATGAGGGTGGCCGAAAGAGACGGGATCTGGAGCCGCGGCGGAACGCCGATCGAGGAGCTGCCGGATCCGTTCGTCCCGCCGCCGCTCGAGATCGCGCCGCCGGACGAGCTCGAGCAGCAGCCGAAACCGAAGCGCCGGCGCTGGCGCCTGTGGCTGTACGCGATCTCGGCCGTGCTGGTGATCACGATCGCCTGGCTGATCGTCACCGCGCCGCTGTCGCGCGCGCTCGAGCCGCTCGACGACCCGGCGCTGCTGCTGCTCACCGCCGACGGTCATGCGATCGCCCGCCGCGGGGCGATCAAGGAGGCGCCGGTCGACGTCGACCAGCTCGATCCGCTGACTCCGGCGGCCTTCGTGGCGATCGAGGATCGGCGCTTCTATCGCCACTGGGGCGTCGACCCGCGCGGGATCGGCCGGGCGATGCTCGCCAACATGCGCGCCGGCGGCGTCCGCCAGGGCGGAAGCACGATCACCCAGCAGCTCGCCAAGACCAACTTCCTGTCGTCCGACCGGAGCTACAAGCGCAAGGCCCAGGAGGTGATCATCGCCTTCTGGCTCGAGGCCTGGCTGACCAAGCAGGAGATCCTGTCGCGTTACCTTTCCAGCGTCTATTTCGGCGACGGGGTCTATGGGCTGCGCGCCGCCGCCCACCATTATTTCAACCGCGACCCGGAGAGGCTGACGCTGGCGCAGTCGGCGATGCTCGCCGGCCTCGTCCAGGCGCCATCGCGGCTTGCGCCGACGCACAATCTCAAGGGCGCCCAGGAGCGCGCGAAGCTGGTCCTCGAGACCATGGCGGACACCGGCGCAGTCACCCGCCAGCGCGCGCGCTCGACCGCGCCGGCGCGGCCGAGCGGCCGCCAGTCCAAGGTCCCGACCGGCACCTATTTCGCCGATTGGGTGGCCCCGGCCGCGAACCAGGCGTTCGACGCCGACTTCGGCGAGGTCCGGGTGCGAACGACGCTCGATTACGACCTCCAGCGCCTCGCTTCTCGGGCGATCGCGCGGGCCGCGATCGGCGACGCCCAGGCCGCGCTGGTCGCGATGCGGCCCGACGGCACGGTGGTCGCGATGGTCGGCGGCAAGAGTTACAAGGATTCGCCGTTCAACCGAGTGACTCAGGCGCAGCGCCAGCCCGGCTCGGCGTTCAAGCTGTTCGTTTATCTTGCCGCGCTGCGCGCCGGCTGGGCCCCCGACAGTATGATCGAGGACCAGCCGATCACCATCGGCGGCTGGACCCCGGTCAACAGCGACCGCGTCTACCGCGGCGAGATCACCCTGCGCGAGGCGTTCGCCCGGTCGAGCAACGCCGCGACCGTGCGGCTGAGCGAACAGGTCGGCCGTGGCAACGTGATCCGCGCGGCGCGCGACCTTGGCATCACCTCGCCCTTGCCGGACAAGCCGAGCCTCGCGCTCGGCACCGCCGGAGTGAGCCTGCTCGAGCTGACCTCGGCCTATGCCGCGGTGCTGGGCGGCCGCTTTCCAGTCGTCGCCCACGGCCTGCCCGATGCGCCGCGCGAGGCCGGGATCGCGGCGCTGTTCGGCGCGGGCGGGGCGCTCGACCGCCGGCGCGACCAGGCGCCGTTGCTCGACCTGCTCTACGCCGCGGCCAACAACGGCACCGGCCGCCGCGCCGCCCTGTGGGTGCCGACCTTCGGCAAGACCGGGACGACCCAGGAGAATCGCGACGCCTTGTTCGTCGGCTTCGCCGGCGACCTGGTGGTCGGCGTGTGGGTCGGCCGCGACGACAACAAGAGCCTGGGCAAGATCAGCGGCGGGACCGTGCCGGCGCAGATCTGGCACAATTTCATGGCCGGCGCGATCAGCATCGACCGGCGTCGCGGCCCGGCGCTGCCGCCCGAGTTCCGGGTGCCCCAGCGCCGGCCCGAGCCGGCCAACCAGAGCCCCCTGCCCGAGGACTGGAGCGACGGCACCAAGGAGCTGCGCGAGCTGGGCAAGGTTATCGAGGAGTTCGTCGACGGGCTGTAATCGCGACAGACCCGAAAAAGTTAATGTTTGGGAACCCGCCATTTTAAGGCTTTCTCAACCACCGGCCTCCTAAATTCCGGTCCATCCTACGCGGGGAAGGGGTCTGCGCAGGTGGGGAATTGCTCCCTGTTTGCAATTGAGGAGACCAGAGATGGCCAAGTTTCTCAGGCTGATTAAGAATGAAAAGGGCGCGACCGCCATCGAATATGGTCTGATCGCGGCCCTCATCGCCGTCGCCGCCATTGGCGCGATGACCAGCATCGGTTCGAAGCTGGGTACGACCTTCAATAACGTTTCGGCCGTCCTCTAAGACGACCAAAAACAAGGGAAGCGGCGGTGCGGAAACGCGCCGCCGTTTTCTTTTGCCTCCGCTCCGGACCAGCCGATTTGCTGTTTGGAAATAACGAGCTAAGGTGGGCTGCTCGGTGAACCACCGACTCATGGGGGCATTCATGAGAAAGATCGTTGTTTCGACATTTGCGTTGGGTGCGGTGCTCGCTCTCACGGCCGCGCCGTCTGCGGCCAAACCCGGTGACAAGATCGCCGGCAGCTACATCTGCGTGTTCAAGGCGGGCTCGGTCTCGAAGGCCAATGCGCACGCCGAGGCGGCGCAGGCCGCAGGCAGCGGCCTCAAGCACGTCTACTCGAACAGCATCCGCGGCTTTTCGGCCAACGCCAATTCGGCCGCGGCGCTGGCCAGTCACAACCCGCATATCGCTTATTGCGAGCAGGACCAGGAGATGGACATCATCCAGTCCGGCGGTCCGCTCGAGTTTCGCGTCGTCGGCGGCAAGCCGGCGCCGTCGCAACCGCCGCAGTCCATCCCGTGGGGCGTGACCCGGGTCCACGGCGGCCCGGGCACCGGCTCGGGCAGCGGCACCGCCTGGGTCATCGACACCGGGATCGACCTCACCCATCCGGACCTGAACGTCGACGTCGGCCGCAGCCGCAACTTCTCGACCGGCGCGTCGCCGAATGACGGCAACGGCCACGGCAGCCACGTCTCCGGCATCATCGGGGCGAAGGACAACAGCATCGGCGTCGTCGGCGTCAGCCCCGGCGCGACTCTGGTCGCCGTGCGGGTGCTCAACAATGCCGGCAGCGGCACCAACTCGGATGTGATCGCTGGCGTCGACTATGTCGCCGGCGCCGGCCACCCCGGCGACGTTGCCAACATGAGCCTCGGCGGCGGCGTTTCGACCGCGCTCGACAATGCGGTCGTCGCGGCGGCCGCGACCGGGGTCAAGTTCGCGCTCGCCGCCGGCAACGAGTCGGAGAATGCGAACAATCATTCGCCGGCTCGCGCCAACGGCCCGAACGTCTACACCGTCTCGTCCTTCGCCAAAGGGACCAGCGCGACCGATACCGACGACCCGTGGTCGAGTTTCTCGAACTTCGGCAATCCGCCGGTCGACTTCGCCGAGCCGGGCTCGGCCATCCCGTCGACCTACAAGGGCGGCGGCTATGCGACACTGTCGGGGACGTCGATGGCGACTCCGCACCTCGCCGGCATCCTGCTGACCAGGTCGAGCCCGGCGTCGGGCGGCACGGTCGACGGCGACCCGGACGGCAACCCGGACACGATCGGGACCAAGTAGCGGGCGACGCGAGGCGTTAACCACGGCCGGTGAGCGGCTGTTAGCCGCGATGCCGGACAATGGCGGCCATGTTGAGGTTGGGCATGGCCGCCGCGCTCGTCACGCTGGCGCTCGCGAGTCCCGCGAGCGCGGGCGATCCGCTGGCGCCGCTGCCGGCGACCCCGCAAAGCGATGCGCGGATGCACACGCTGACCGCGCGGTTCCCCGGGGCGACCGGCGAGCTCGCCGCGCGTCTGCTGGCCGCGCACAACCGCGAGCGGGCGCTGGTCGGCCACCCGCCGCTCGCCTGGGATCCGGATCTCGCGGCCTCCGCGGCCTCCTATGGCCCGACTCTGGCCAGCCTCGGCCGGCTGGTTCACTCGCCGCGCGAGACGCGCCCAGGACAGCGCGAGAACCTCGCCAAGGCGTGGCACGGGACTCTGACTCCGGAGCAGCTGGTCGACTTGTGGTCGCGCGAGAAACGCATGCTCCAGCCTGGCAGCTCAGGACCAAACTGCCCCCAGCAGTTCGGCTGCCTTCGCTTCCCCGCCGTGAGCCGGACCGGTCAGTGGGAGGACGTGGCGCACTATACGCAGATGGTGTGGCCGACGACGACCCGGGTCGGCTGCGCGGTGTTCGCGGCCGACTGGGACTATCTGATCTGCCGCTATTCGCCGCCCGGCAATATCGACGGCAAGCCGGTGTTCGCTTCGGCTCCGGTGCAGCTGGCGCAGGCGAGCGCCCGCACCGGCCACTGAGCTTTCAGACCGCCGAAATAGCTACCAGCGACGGTTGACGCGGGGGGTGAAGCGTGCCGCGTCTTCGGGGCTGGCCGGCGGCTCGGTCGGCGTTTCGCCCGGGGCAGCGCCGGGCGTCCCGGACTGCTTCATCTCGAGGAAGGCGCGGACCGTGTCGGCCGACACCGCGCGACCGAACAGCCAGCCCTGCGCTTCGGAACAGCCGAATTTCTTGAGCTCGCTGCGGATCTGCTCGGATTCGACGCCCTCGGCGGTGATCGGCACGCTGAGCGTGTGGCCGAGGCTGGCGATGGTGCTGACGATCGCGGCGGTCTGCTCGCTCTTGACCATGGTCGAAATGAAGCTCTTGTCGATCTTGATCCGGTCGATCGGCAAGCGATTGACCTGCGCCAGCGACGCATAGCCGGTGCCGAAATCGTCGAGCGAGATGCTGACCCCGACATTCTTGAGGCTCTGGATGATGGTCAGCACCTGGTCGCGATCCTCGAGCAGCGAACCCTCGGTGATCTCGACTTCGAGGCGGTGCGCCGGGAAGCCGGTCTTGGCGAGCAGCTTCATGATCTGCTCGGCAAGCGTGTGGTCGCGGAACTGGACCGGCGAGATGTTGACGGCGATCTTGAGGTGGGTTGGCCAGTCGCGCGCTTCCTTCAGCGCCTGCTCCATCACCGTCATGGTCAGCGGGCCGACCATTCCGGTCCGCTCCGCCGCCTCGATGAAGCCCTCGGCCTCGAGGAAGCCGCGGGTCGGCGAGCGCCAGCGGGCGAGCGTCTCGAACCCGACCAGCTCGCGCGAGGCGAGGTCGATCAGCGGCTGAAAGAAGGGCACGAACTCGCCATTCTCGACGCCGCTGCGGATATCGTCTTCGAGCTTCAGCCGGTCGTGCAGCTCGCGCTCGAGCTCCTGGTCGAACCAGGCGAAGCCGTTCCGGCCGGCGCCCTTGGCGGCGTAGAGCGCGACATCGCTCTGACGCAGCAAATCCTCCTCGCTAAGCGAGCGCGCGAGCTGGGCCAGGCCGACCGATGCGGAGATCTGGATCTGCGCGCCGCCGACGAAGACCGGCGTCGTGAGGCGGGCGAGGATCGCGGTGGCGATCTCTTCCCCGGTCTCGGCGCCCGCGCCCTCGAGCAACACGGCGAATTCGTCGCCGCCGACGCGCGCGGCGCACGCCGCGTCGGGCGCCGACTTGGTCATCGCCTCGCCGACGTGGGCCAGCAGCCGGTCACCGGCGAGATGGCCGTGGAGGTCGTTGACCCGCTTGAAGTGGTCGAGGTCGATGAGCAACAGGACGCCCGAGGCCCGGGCCGCCAGCGCGTCCCCCAGCGAGCGCATCAGCTCGCGGCGATTGGCGAGGCCGGTGGTCGGGTCGGTATTGGCGTTGCGTTGAGCGGTCCGCTCGGCGTCCTCATAGGCTTCGAGCGCGACGCGCAAATCCTTCGAGCGCCGCCAGCCGAACAGGATGATCGCGATATTGAGCAGGAACGCGACCTTGAGCGAGCTCGCCGAGTCCGGCAGCCGAGCCCCAGCCAAAGCGGTCGGCAGGATCTGGCTGCCGAGGCCGACGAACAGCAATATTGCCGCCATCGTCGCGCATGTCGTGATCAGATGGCTGCTCGCCAGGCTCACAGCTTGATTCTTTGCCCGCTGCACTCGGTTCATCCACTTGTCCAGATTTCCCACGGGCGGGGTATGTCAGACAGAAGTTTATATTATCCTACGTTAGCTGGACGACCTTTCTAGCCGCTGTTCGACCAGCCGGATCGCTTCCGCGACGGCCTCGTCCACGGTCCGTTCGCTGGTGTCCAGGAGGATCGCGTCGGACGCCTGGCGCAACGGCGCGACGGTGCGGCCGGAATCGCGCTCGTCGCGCGCCCGAATATCGGCGAGCACGTCGTCGTAATGGGCCGGCATGCCGCGTCCGAGCAGTTCGCGGACCCGGCGCTGCGCGCGGATCTCGGGCGAGGCGGTGACGAACAGCTTCACGGCGGCGTCGGGGGCGATCACCGTACCGATGTCGCGGCCGTCGAGGACCGCGCCGCCGGGCTGGTCGGCGAAGCGCCGCTGGCGCTCGAGGAGCGCCGCGCGAACCGACGGATACGCCGAAATCGACGAAGCGATCCGCGACACCGGCTCGCTGCGCAGTTCGGGGTCCGACGGGTCGAGGTTGAGCTCGCCGCTCGCGCGCAATGCCTCGAACTCGCTCGACGGGTCGCCGCCCCACCGCCACAGGTTGAGGGCGACCGCGCGGTAGAGCAGGCCGGTATCCATGTGCGGCAGGTCGAAATGGTCGGCGAGGGCGCGCGCGATCGTTCCCTTGCCGCTGGCGGCGGGCCCGTCGACCGCGATCACGAGATTGTCTTTTGGCGAGCGGTCCCGGGCCATCTTGTTGCGGCGCTTTGACAGCGCCATATCCCTATGGCAAGGCGCGCCGCCGAACGCCGCCCGTTCGCTGGAGCGGCTCGCCGAATTCAAACTGGAGTTGATCTCAAATGGTGAAGCCCGAGTGGGGCACCAAGCGCACTTGCCCCAAGTGCTCGACGCGTTTCTACGACCTCGGCAACGAGGAGCCGGTGCACTGCATCAATTGCGGCACCGAATGGCTGCCCGAGCCGGTGCTGAAATCCAAGCAGCCACTGGCCTTCGAGGCGGCGGCTCCGGTGGCGGCGAAGGAGCCGGCCGAGGACGACGAGCTGGCCGGTGAGGATCTGGCGGTCGACGAGGATGAAGAGGTCAGCGCCGACGAGGAAGTCGATCTCGACACCGGTGACGAGGACCTCGGGGTCGAAACCGCGGGCGAGGACGACGAAGTCTAGACATCGCGGAAGCCAAGCCTATTTTCCCGTTTCCCGGCGGGAAAACATCGCTTAAGGCGCGAGGCACGTGGGGCCGTAGCTCAGCTGGGAGAGCGTCGCAATGGCATTGCGAAGGTCAGGGGTTCGATCCCCCTCGGCTCCACCAGCCTTCGCCGCTAAAGCGGCTTCGGCTGGTAAACCCCCGCGACATATTGCGGCGAAGGCTGCCCGCCGAAGCGCATAGCGCGAAGGAGGGCGGGTTGAATTACGTCGACGTCCTTCAGAGCCTGTCTCACCCCGACCAATTCTATACCGGTCTTTGCGCGAACGTTCAGCAGCGGCTCGCGGCACACAACTCCGGACAATCCCCGCATACGGCGAAGTTCAAACCGTGGCGGCTGTTGTCTGCTCACTACTTCGCCGATCAGACTGCAGGTGCGGCATTCGAGCGATATCTCAAATCCGGGTCGGGCAGAGCGTTCGCAAGGCGGCGACTGCGTAGCCCATAAAAAAGGGCGGCCCTTTCGGGCCGCCCTTCGCATTTGGTCGCTGCCGTTCGCTTAGAAACGGGTGCCGACGGTCAGCGCGACCTGGTGACGCTCGATCCCGGCCTCATAGTTCGAATAGCGATATTCGCCGCCGACATAGGCCTTGCCGCCGATGCCGAACTGGCCGCCGCCCGCGACGCGGAAGCCGTCGGCGTTGCCGCTGCCGGCGTCCTCGATGTGGAAGCGGGCGTTGGTGTAGCCGCCGCGAACGTAGACGTTGGCGTTCGGCGAAACGGCGAAGTTGACGCGGCCACCGGCGTAAAGGTCGCGGCGGGTGCTGACGCCGTCCTTCTTGGCGGTGGAGTCGCTCGCCTCGACATCGACGCCGAGCGAAACGGCGTTGCCGACGGCGACGTCGTAACCGGCGCCGACGCCGAACAGGATGCCGTTGTCATGGAAGCCGTCGATGCTGGGACGATCCCAGCCGACGAGCGCCTCGACGCGAAAGCCGGTCGGAGCCGCCGGACCCGTCGAAGCGGTGTCCTGCGCCATCGCCGGAGTAGCGAAAGCGAACGCGGCGGCAGCGGCCGCGAGATAAGTCATGCGAGTCAATGAAGTTCCCCTAAGGTTTACGAGTGCCGTGGGTTAATTTGGAGTGGCACGGGCCGTCCCTACGGCTGTTAATTGCGACCGTCCAGTAATCTCTACCTTCCAACTCGGATATACGCTGCGGCTGTTGCAGCGCCGCGACAGGCAAGGCTCAACCGGCCGTGCGCAGGCGACGCCGGATCCCCGAGGGTTGCGGCTGCAGGACCTCGTTGCGGATGCAATGCTCGAAGCCGACCCAGTCGACCCGCTGGCCCCGGCGGCCGGCATTCTTGTTGCACAGTTGGACCCGCCACGCCGGCGGCTTCTTGCTTCGGACGAACTTGAGCGCGCGCCGCATCGCATCGTCCTGGCGGTCCATGCAGCGTGCTTCCCAACGGCACACGAAACCGATGTTGAGGAACACCGGATCGTAGAGCGGCGCGGGAGAATTGGAGCGCGCCTCGGCGCGCGCCGAGCCCATTGCGGCAGCAGCGATCGCGGCTGCAGCAGCGGCGAGCAACCCTCTCATCGACTATCTAACTGACTTATCCGGGAATCCACTGCAAGAGTCTGGCGTCTTGGAGGCAACAGACGAGCCCGGTGGTGATGCGTTCGCGCAACTACTCAGAATCGCGCGATTCGCGCCGCGGCGCCAGCCAGGTGACCAGGTCCCATTCGTTGCGGATGGTGATGAGCAGGAAGCCGGTGATCACCACCGCCACCGCGTAAACCGCTTGCGTCGATGCGACCCAGAACGACCAGGCAACGACGGCGAGGGCCAGGCTCAGCGCGACCGGAATGGCGCCGTAGCACCAGGAATCGGACCAGTGCGGCTTGTCCGGGCCCGGGACTCGGCGGATGCCGACGAGTGAGTTCACGCCCCGGACCAGGCCCCACACGGAAATTGCGGCGGCGACGACGGCGAACTGCCGCGGCGTGATGCCCGGCACCAATGCGGCAGCGCTTAGAATCAGGACGAAGGTCACGTGCAGCACGACCGGGCCCATGTAGAGCCGGGAGCCGGCCATCACGGTCGAGCGCGGCCGGTCCTGCATCAGCGTGACGACGACGAAGATCAGCCCGATCAGGACCGCGGCGGCCGATCCGGCCAGCAGGTAGAATTCGCCCCATCCTTCGAACATCGCGGGCTCCCTAGCGAAATGCGGCCGGCTGAAACAGCTGCCCCAATTCAACCATGGCGGCATGGTTCGTATCGCCTGTCAAACGAACCGTTCGTCGTTAATCGCGTTAACAGGCCTCGCGCGCCGGCGCGCGATCGGCAACGATGGCGCCGACTTCGCGTTCAGGCGCGACATTCTTCAGGGGAACGACATGCAAAAGATGGTCCTCGTCCTCGCCGCGGCTTGGCTGGCGGCGCCGACGATGGAGGCGCCGGCGGCGGCGCGCGGTTATTATCAAGGCAAGGTCTGGCGCGATTCGAACGGCCGGCTGCGCTGTAAGCGCTCGAACGGAACGACCGGCCTGATCGTCGGAGCCGCCGGCGGCGCACTGGTGGGCCGCGCGATCGACACCCGCGGCGAGCGGGCGACCGGGACCATCCTCGGCGCCGCGGCCGGCGCCTTGCTCGGGCGGAGCGTGGAGCGCAGCAGCAACTGGCGCTGCCGGTAGCCGCCGTAGTGTATTGACACGATAACACACCTTGGTCTATCCTGCTCCCCAACAGTGGGAGAAGACAGACCATGTACAGCCAGCAAGAGCTCGACGACGCGGTTGCCGCGGGCGTGATCACCGCGCAGGCGGCCGACGCGTTCCGCGCCCATGTCGAAGGGCAACGCTCAATTGCGATCCCCGACGAGGAGCAGTTCCGGCTCATCACCGGCTTCAACGACATCTTCGTCTCGATCGCCGCGGCGATCCTGCTGGTTGCGGTCGGCTGGATCGGCCAATGGCTCGGCCAGAGGACCGGCCTCGCGATCACCGACGGCATGGAGGACGGCCCGAGCTTCGTCGCGCCGTTGTTCGTTGCAGCGACGTCCTGGGCGCTCGCTCTGTTCTTCACCGCCAGGCGGCGCATGGCGCTGCCCTCGATCCTGCTGCTGCTGACCTTCGTCGGCGGCGTGCTGGCGACCGCCGGCTTCGCTTTGGCGCTCGGCGTCGGCCCGGACGCGATCAACGACAATCCGCAGCTGGGCGGCGTGCTCGGCGCGATCTCGGCCGCCGTCGGCGGTGCTGCCGCCTGGCTCCACTGGAGGCGCTTCCGGGTCCCGATCACCGTCGCCACGGGCGCCGCGTCGGTCGCCGGGATCGCCGTCGGCCTGCTGCTCGCGGCGCTCGGCCAGAATGCCGAGCAAGCCCGGAACGTGATCCTCGGCTTCGTGCTGCTGCTCGGGGTCGGCGTGTTCCTGTTCGCGATGTGGTGGGACGGATCGGACCGCGCGCGCCTGACCAAGCGGTCGGACGTGGCCTTTTGGCTGCACCTGCTGGCGGCGCCGATGATCGTCCACCCGGTGTTCACCCTGCTCGGCCTCAACGACGGCAATGCGACGATCGGCGAGGGCCTGGTCGTGATCGTGCTCTACGTCGCGCTCGGCCTGACCGCGCTGGCGATCGACCGCCGCGCGCTGCTCGTCTCGGCGCTCGCCTACGTGCTGTTCGCGCTGCAGGAGATGTTCCGTGAATTCGGCGCGGTCGAGCTCAACATCGCCCTGACGGCACTGGTGATCGGCTCGTCGCTGCTGCTCCTGTCGGCCTTCTGGCACCAGGCACGGGCGGCGGTGGTCAAGCCGCTCCCGAACGGTTTGCGCGAGCGCCTGCCGATCCTCGATCGGCGCGCGGTGGCAGTCAGCCAACCAGCCGCATGAGCCGCCGCTCGAGCGGGGCCAACACGCCCGCGAGGTCGTGGCCCCGCTTGAGCACCTGATCATGCTCGCTCACCAGTGCGAACGCCCCTTGCTTCAAGCGAAGCGAGGGGCGTTTCTCGATCCGCACCTCGGGGTGCTCGGAATGCCGGCGGTAGGCCGCGAAAATGGCGATGTCGGGATCGATCCGAAGCGCATAGTCGCGCCAGTGACCGGCCGCCACCATCCGCCCGTAGAGGTCGAGGATCCGGGTCAGCTCGCTGCGGTCGAAGCTGGCAATCGGGCGCCGGTCCCATGGGCCTGGGAACGGCGCGATGACGCTCAAGCGCTTTTGACCTTCGGCTGCGGCTGGCGCCCGGCCTTCACCGCGGCAAGCTCCTGGCGCAGCTGCTCGAGCTCCTGCTCGAGCTCGCCGATGCGGGCGCGGACGGGATCGCAATCTTCGCCGCAGGGCGTGCCATAGGGCATGAACCCCGGGCTGTAATGGACGGCGTCGACCGGCACCGGCTTGGCCGGGATGCCGACCACCGTCTGGCCGGCGGCGACATCCTTGGTGACGACCGAATTGGCGCCGACCTTGGCGCCTTCGCCGATGTCGATCGGGCCGAGGATCTGCGCGCCCGAGCCGACCACGACGCCGTTGCGCAGCGTCGGGTGGCGCTTGCCCCCGACCCCGGTCGACGGGTTGGTGCCGCCCAAAGTCACGTTCTGGTAGATGGTGACATCGTCGCCGATCTCCGCGGTTTCGCCGATCACGCTGAAGCCGTGATCGAGGAAGAATCGCTGGCCGATCTTCGCGCCGGGATGGATGTCGATCGCGGTCAGGAAGCGCGCGACATGGTTGACCAGCCGGGCGAGGAAGAACAGCCGCCCTTCCCACAGCCAGTGACCGACGCGGTGCAGCGCGAGGGCGAGGACCCCGGGATAGAACAGCACGTCCCAGCGCGAGCGGGCCGCCGGATCGCGGGATTTCACGGAGTCGAGAAAGGCGATCAGCCCGGACTGGTCGTGACCTCTTGCCGTCATCCTCCTCAATCTAAATGCTGAGCGGCCCGATTTCCAGCCACAGCGTCGCACTGTCCCAATCCGGCAACTTGCCGAGCCTTCACTCGTTGGGGCAGACTGCGACGCTCAAGCAGGGGGACTTCGGCCATCGTTCCGGACGTTTTCGCCGACCCGACGGCGCTCGTCATCTTCGCGCTGATCGGCTTTGCCGCGCAGCTGGTCGACGGCGCGCTCGGCATGGCGTTCGGGCAGATCTCGAGCACGCTGCTGATCAGCACCGGAGTGCCGCCGGCCGCGGCCTCGGCCGGAGTCCATACCGCCGAGACCTTTACCACCATGGTCTCGGCGATCAGCCACGTGGCGCACCGCAACGTCGACTGGCGGCTGTTCGTCCGGCTCGTTCTGCCCGGAGTGATCGGCGGGGTCGCGGGCGCCTACGTGTTGACGCTCGGGGCCGCGCGGGCGAAGCCGTTCGTGCTCGCTTATCTGACCGCGCTCGGCCTCTATCTCTTCTATCGCGGAGTCATGCACCGCCACACCGAGCGGAGGCCGCGGATCGTTGCGCCGCTCGGCCTCGTCGGCGGCTTCCTCGACGCCGCCGGCGGCGGTGGCTGGGGCGGCATCGTGACCTCGAACCTGCTGGTCCAAGGGAGCAACCCGCGCAAGACGATCGGTACCGTCAATACGGCCGAGTTCTTCCTCACGGTCACGATCTCGGCGACCTTTATCGCGACGCTCGGCTGGCAGGCGTTCACCACCGCCACGGTCGGGCTGCTGATCGGCGGGGTGTGCGCGGCCCCGTTCGGGGCGTGGATTGCCAAGCGGGTCAACCCCGACCTGCTGCTGACCTTCGTCGGCGCCCTGCTGACGCTGGTCAGCTGCTACGGGCTTTATCGCGCGCTCGCCTGACGGGAGGCGGACAACAGAAGGGGCGGGCTTGGGGAAGCCCGCCCCTTAATCCGAGCGGGGAGGGGAGACCGCTCGCGGCCGTTTTCTCGGGGAGGGGATAGAGAAAACGCGGCCGTGTCTGACACCCGACATAGGCCGCTCGCTTTGATTGCTCCAACGCATTATAGCGACCACACTGATTGGAATTATCGATCACGATGACCGTCCACCTTCCGACCATCAAACAGCTCCAATATCTGGTCGCGCTTCGCCAGTACGGCCACTTCGGCAAGGCCGCGGACGCCTGCTTCGTCACCCAGTCGACGCTGTCCGCGGGACTGCGCGAGCTCGAGACCCTGCTCGGCATTACGCTGGTCGAGCGGACGCGGCGGGTGGTCCGCTTCACCGCGCTCGGCGACAAGGTCGCGGACAAAGCGATCCGGGTCCTGCGCGACGCCGAGGAGCTGGCCGAGCTCGCGCGCGCCGAGGGCAAGCCGCTGCACGGCGAGCTGCGCATGGGGGTCATCCCGACGATCGCGCCGTTCCTGCTGCCGGCGATGCTCCCGCGGCTGCGCAGGGAATGGCCGAGCCTCAAGCTGTTCCTGCGCGAGGAGACCAGCCAGGCGGCGTGCGAGGCGCTGAACCGCGGCCAGCTCGACTGCGTGCTGCTCGCGCTGCCCTATCCGTGCGGCGACGTCGAGGCGGCAACGCTGTTCGACGACCGGCTGTTCGTCGCCTTCCCCAGCGGCGAGGCGCCGGGCGGGCCGTCGGTCGAGGTCGACTCGATCGACGAGAATCGCCTGCTGCTGCTCGAGGACGGCCACTGCCTCAAGGATCATGCGCTGTCGGCCTGCAACCGCCCCGACCTGCGCGCCAATGCGGCGATGATGGGGACCTCGCTGCACACCCTGGTGCAGATGGTCGACAACGGCCTCGGGCTGACCTTCATCCCGTCGATGGCGATCGAGGCCGGGATCCTCGACGGCACTCGGGTCGACGCCAAGCCGCTGCGGTCCGATCACGGCTATCGCCGGATCGCGCTGATCTGGCGCCGCTCGAGCCCGCGCGAGAACGAGTTCCAGATGCTCGCCATCGCGCTGCGCAAGATCATCGGCGAGCTCGTTCCCGACGTCGCGGCCGCCGACGCGGCCTGACCCTCAACCGCCGCGGCGCCCTAGGGAGTGGGGATGACGCCGCGGCGGGCCTAAGCCCCGAATTATTCCGCCGGTTCGAGCTGGCGTTCGGAAGCCGACTTGCTGCCCTGATTGCCAGTTAGGTCGAAGCGGTCCGCGTTCATCACCTTGGTCCAGGCCTTGATGAAGTCGCGCACGAACTTTTCCTCGTTGCCGCGCTCGGCATAGACTTCGGCGGTCGCCCGGAGCTGACTGTTCGAGCCGAAGATCAGGTCGGTCCGGGTGGCCCGCCATTTCTCCTGCCTGCCGCCGCGGTCGTAGCCGACGAACTCCTCGTCGCCGCTCTCGTCGACCACCTCCCAGAAAGTGTCGTTGTCGAGCAGGTTGACGAAGAAGTCGTTGGTCAGCTGTCCCTTGCGCGTCGTGAAGACGCCAAGCGGCGAGTCCTGGTAATTGGCGCCGAGCACGCGCAGCCCGCCCAGGAGCACCGTCATCTCCGGCGCCGACAGGCCGAGCAGCGACGCCCGGTCGAGGAGCAATTCCTCGGTCCGCACCGAATGCTTGGTCTTGAGATAGTTGCGAAAACCGTCGGCCGCCGGTTCCATCACCGCGAAGCTGTCGGCGTCGGTCCACTCCTGGGTCGCGTCGCCGCGCCCGCCGGTGAAGGGAACGCTGACGTTGAAGCCGGCGTCGCGCGCCGCTTTCTCGACCGCCGCCGTTCCGGCGAGGACGATCGCGTCGGCCAGCGACAGGCCGCCGCGCAGCTCGTCGATCCTGGCGAGAACCTTGGCCAGTTCCTCCGGCTCGTTGACCGCCCAGTCCTTCTGCGGAGCGAGGCGCAGGCGGGCGCCGTTGGCGCCGCCGCGGAAGTCGGACTTGCGGAACGTCGAGGCCGACGCCCAGGCCGCCTTGACCAGCTGGCCGATGCTGAAGCCCGCATCGAGGATCTTGCCCCTGAACGCCGCGATGTCGGCATCGGACGGCATGGTTCCGACCGGAACCGGGTCCTGCCAGATCAGATCCTCCGCCGGCACTTCGGGGCCGAGGTAGCGGACCTTGGGCCCCATGTCGCGATGGGTGAGCTTGAACCAGGCGCGGGCGAAGGCGTCCTTGAACGCCGCATGGTCGTTGCGGAACTTCTCCGAAATCTTGCGGAACTCGGGATCCTCGCGCAGCGCCATGTCGGCGGTGGTCATCATCGTCGGCACGCGCTTTGTCGGATCGTGCGCCGCCGGAGCCATGTCCTCGGGCTTCTGGTCGATCGGCTGCCACTGCTGGGCACCGGCCGGGGAGCGCACCAGCTCATACTCATAGTCGAGCAGCAGCCGGAAATAATTCTCCGACCACTGGGTCGGCGTGTTCACCCAGGCGCCTTCGATGCCGCTGGTGATCGTGTGCTCGCCAATCCCGCTTTCGTGGGCGCTCGCCCAGCCCAGGCCCTGCAGCGCGATGTCGGCGCCCTCCGGCGCATCGCCGACCAGGCTCGGGTCGCCCGCGCCATGCGCCTTGCCGAAGGTGTGCCCGCCGGCGGTCAGCGCGACGGTCTCTTCGTGGTTCATGGCCATCCGTTCGAACGTGATCTTGATGTCGCGCGCCGACTGCAGCGGGTCGGGATTGCCGCCGGGTCCCTCCGGGTTGACGTAGATCAGGCCCATCTGGATCGCCGCCAGCGGATGCTCCAGGTCCAGCTCGCGGTCCGGCTGGATGCGGGTTTCCGTTGCCTCGACCCACTTTTCCTCGGCGCCCCAATAGATGTCGCGCTCGGGCTCGAACACGTCGGCACGCCCGCCGCCGAAGCCGAAGATCGGGCCGCCCATCGATTCGATCGCGACATTGCCGGCGAGGATGAACAGGTCGGCCCAGCTGATGGTCTTCCCGTACTTGCGCTTGATCGGCCACAGCAGCCGCCGCGCCTTGTCGAGGTTGCCGTTGTCCGGCCAGCTGTTGAGCGGGGCGAAACGCTGCTGGCCGCTGTTGGCGCCCCCGCGGCCATCCGCGGTGCGGTAGGTCCCGGCGGCGTGCCAGGCCATGCGGATCATGAACGGCCCATAGTGACCGTAGTCGGCGGGCCACCACGGCTGGCTATCGGTCATCAGCGCGGTGAGGTCGCGCTTCAGGGCCTGGTAATCGAGTGCCTTGAATGCTTCGGCATAATCGAAGTCGTCGCCCATCGGATCGGGCGAAGCTCCGCCCTGGTGGAGGATGTCGAGCGGGAGCGCGTCCGGCCACCAGTCGCGATTCTGCCGTCCGAGCAGCGAGCGGACGGCGGTCGGCCGGTCCACCGGGCAGCCCATCGATTCGCCGGTCTTTGCGTCCATCTCACCCTACTCCTGGACTTTGAATGATCGCGCCCGCCCTAGGCGTGGAGGAGAACCGCCGGAAACGAGGAAAGTTCGTCAGTGAAAGTCGGAAAATCGATCAATCAAGGGGCAGTCCGGTTGAACGGCGGATAACGGGCGCGTTCAGTCTCTGCGCAGCGGCCGCGGTGTAAACCGCTCCTCAATCAGAAGAGGAGTGCCTGTCATGCGTAAGTCTCTAGTTTTCCTGGCCGCCGCCGCATCGGCGGTCGCGGTCGCCGCTCCGGCGTCGGCGCAATATTACGGCGGCTACATCGGCAACGGCTACAATAGCAGCTACGGCAACAACCGCTACGGCGGCTACGGCGACTATGGGTCGCGTTACCAGAGTAACCAGCTGATCGCTGCGAACCGCGAACGGATGGCGCGAATCCACAATGAGATCGACCAGGCCGTCGCGAGCGGGCGGATGAGCCGGGGCGAAGCTGCAGCGCTGCACCGCCAGGCTGCGCAGTTCGACCGCGAGCTCGCCTACCTGGCGCGCGGCGGAATGACCGGCCAGGAAGGCGCCATTTTCGACCAGCGCGCCGATCGCCTGGCGCAGGAGGTCCGAGCCCGCAGCGGTTACGGCTACGGCTACGGCAACGACCGTTACGGCTACGGTGGTTACGGCTACGACGGTTACGGTCGCCGGTAACCGGAGATTACATCGGAGGGCGCATCGGATTGCCGATGCGCCCTCTTCTTTTGCCTGTGCTATTCCATGTGCTTAAGGCCGGTGCGCAAATAATCGTACCCGGTCACCAGCGTCAGCGCTGCCGCAGCCCACAGGCTGACCACGCCGACCAGATGCACCCACGACTGGCCGGGCAGCGCCCCGCCGAGGATCAACGCGCCGAGCGACACCAGCTGGAAGGTCGTCTTCCACTTGGCGAGGCCGCTGACCGGCATCGACACCTTGAGCTCCGCGAGGAACTCGCGAAGGCCCGAGACGATGATCTCGCGCAGCAGGATGATCAGCGCCGGGATAACGTTGAAATCCTCGATGATCGGCGCGTCGCCGTCGGCCTTGCGGCTGGCCATCAGCATGATGATCACGGCCGCGACCATGATCTTGTCGGCGATCGGGTCGAGGAACTGCCCGAGCTTGGAGATCTGCCCCTGGGCGCGAGCGAGATAGCCGTCGAAATAATCGGTGATGCCGACGATGCAGTAGAGGACGAAGGTGATCGCATAATCCCACGGCGCCGGCTTCCACAGCAGGAAGACGAGGATCGGCACCGCGAGAATTCGCGACAGGGTCAGGAGATTCGGCAGCGACAGCATGCTGAGCCGAGGGCGTTATAGCGTTTGGCCTCGTGCGCAAAGCTGGCTATGCCCTCGAAGCTCAGTCATGAAACCCGCCGCAGCCAGGCTTTGATCCAGAACGTCACGCACCTGCTGCGGGCCCGGCGGTTCCTGCCGCTGTTCACGACGCAGTTCCTCGGCGCCTTCAACGACAGCCTGTTCAAGCAGGCGGTGGTGCTGTTCGTCACCTATCAATTGTTCTCGGACCCGACCAAGGAATTCCAGTTCAGCTCGATCGCGCAGGGCCTGTTCATCCTGCCGTTCTTCCTGCTGTCGGCGCTCTCGGGCCAGCTCGCGGACGACCATGACAAGGCCCGTCTGATCCGTATCATCAAGTTCGCCGAGATCGGCATCATGATCGTCGGCGGGGCCGGGATTATGCTCGCCAACATCCCGCTGATGCTCGCCGCGGTGTTCGCCATGGGCGTCCATTCGACGTTCTTCGGCCCGATCAAATACGCGATCCTGCCGCAGCATTTGCAGAAGGACGAGGTGCTGGGCGGAACCGGGCTGGTCGAAGCGGGCACCTATCTCGCGATCCTCGGCGGGACGATCCTCGCCGGGGTGCTGGCGGCGTTGCCGTCGATCGCCGCTGGGGCGACCGTCGGAATCGCGGTGCTGGGCTTTCTCGCCGGACGCCAGGTCCCACCCGCGCCGCCAGCGGCCGAGCGGATCCCGTTCAACTGGCATATCATCCGCGCCTCGATCGAGCTGGTCAGCGGGACGATGCACATCCGTCGGCTGTTCCTCGCAATCCTCTCGATTAGCTTCTTCTGGACCATCGGCGCGGTGCTGATCATCATCTTCCCGCCGCTGGTGAAGAACGTGCTCGGCGCCAACGAGCAGGTCGCGAGCCTGTTCATCGGCATCTTCTCGATCGGCATCGCGATCGGCTCGGTGCTGATCAACCGCCTGCTGAAAAGCCAGGTGTCGGCCCGCTATGCTCCGGTGTCGGTGATCGCGATGGGCTTGTTCGTCGTCCTGTTCCACTTCGTCGCCCTGACCTGGGGCAAGCATGGTTCCGAGCTGACGACTCTCGGCAACTTCATCCTCCACCCCCTGGCCGGGCTGATGATCTTGTGCCTGCTCGGCATATCGATCACCGGCGGAATGTTCGTAGTGCCCCTCTACGCCTTTCTCACGACGACCGTGCCGAAGACCGAAACGGCGCGGACGGTCGCGGCCAACAACATCGTCAATTCCGGGGCAATGGTCATCGGCTCGCTGCTTGCGTTCGCCCTAAGCAGCCTCGGCGTCGGCCCCGCCGGCCAGCTGCTGCTGGTCGCGGCGATGTGCATCGTTTCGGCGTGGCTCGGCTGGAAGCTCCACCTCGCCTGCGACTAGGCGAGGAACACCGAGACGAAGGTAAAGCCGGCAAGGAAGGTGATCGCGAACAGCTTGAGGTCGTCGCCTAGCCGGCTCCTCGCCGCCGGGGCGGGAAGCGCGCGCGGGCCGTTGCGCCCGAAGGCGCGGGGGTCCGTGGCAATCGCTGGCCGAACGCACTGCATGGCAAAATCCTAACGCGGCTTTTACCATGTTCAACACTCTTGAGCGGCGCGCGGCTCCGACCGTCCCGCGGTGGGACGCGACGTGCAATCCTCGTTCGGAAGATGGTCAGCCAGCGGCGCTGAGCGGAGGACGCTGGACCTGCTCGTTCTGGTGGGCGCGGACGGCGAGCAGCTCGGCCGCTTCCTCGCCCGGCATGGCCTTGCCGAAATACCAGCCCTGGCCGACCTGGCAGCCGAGCATCATCACCGCGTCATAGGCGGGTTCGCTCTCGATCCCCTCGACGCAGACCGGCACCGACAGCGCGCCGGCGAGCGTGGTCACGGCGCGGATGATCGCCATGCTTTCCTTGTTGCGGTGGACGTCCGTGACGAAGCTGCGGTCGATCTTGATCATGTCGAACGGCAGCGAACGCAGGTGCGACAGCGACGAGAAGCCGGTACCGAAATCGTCGAGCGCGAGGCGCACGCCCTGGTTCTTGAGGCTGGTGACGATCGAGCGGGCGAGATCGAGGTCGGCGAACAACGAGCTTTCGGTGACCTCGACGACCAGCCGCTCGGCCGGGAAGCCGGTTTCGGTGAGGATCCGGACCATGCGCTGAGCAAGCCAGCCGTCGGCGAACTGCGTCGGCGAGATGTTGACCGAGATCTTGATTTTCGGGTCCCACTCCGTCGCCTGGCGCAGCGCCTCGCCGATGACCTGCTCGGACAGGCGGCCGATGACCCCAATCTCTTCAGCGATGGGGATGAACACGTCGGGCGCGATCACGCCCGACAGCGGATGGTTCCAGCGGGCGAGCGCTTCGAAGCCCACGATCTCCCCGGTCACGAGATCGACCTGGGGCTCGAAATAAGGGACGAAATGGCCGTGCTCGAGGCCGAAGCGGATGCCCTGCTCGATCTCGCTCTGGGCGATCAGCGCGCGCTCCATCCCGGCGTCGAACCACACCGGGCGGGCGATGCGCCCGCTCTTGGCGCGCTCCATGGCGATGTCGGCGCGGCGCAACAGGTCCGGGATGCGGACCTCGCCCGCCGGGGTCGCCGCGATTCCGGCGAAAGCGCCGACCTGGATCATCCGCTCGTCGAGCAGGAACGGCCGGGTGATCGCGCGCAGCACCGCTTCGGCGGTGAGGTCGGCGCGCGCCAGGTCGCTCGGGTCGAGGGTGAAGGCGACCGCGAACTCGTCGCCGCTAAGGCGGGCGATCACCGCGTCGGCGCCGAGGGCTTCGTTGAGCGAGGCGGCAATCTCGCGCAGCAGGCGATCGCCCATGTCGTAGCCGTGCTGGTCGTTGACCGCCTTGAAGCGGTGGATCTGGATCGAGACGATGACCAGATGGTCGCCGCGCTCGCGGGCGGCGTTGGCCAGCGCGTCGCCGTGATCGGCGAAGCCCTTGCGATTGTAGAGGCCGGTCGCGCTATCGGAGCTGGCGAGCACCGCCGCGCGGCGCTCGCCGTCGGCGCGCAGCTCGGCTTCGTGCTGCAGGTCGACGTAGCGGCGCCAGCCGAACAGGATCAAAGCGACGTTCAGGAACAGCGCGGTGCTGGCGAGCTGGATGCTGCGGTCGAACTCGGGGCCGGCGATGCGCAAATGCTGGAAGAAGGCGCTGCCGTTCCAGATCAGCAGCATGACCGCGGCGATCAGGATGGCGAGGACGAGCGCCTCGCGCCGCGCATTGCCGAGGCGCGAGCGCTGGGGCGTTTCGCTTTGCTGTTCAGACGCCGACGACACAGCGGGGGGTTAACCCACGAACACTTAATAAATTCTCCCTCCACAATGGAGGGAATCCAAGACTTTCCGGCGGCGGCGCCGTGTGCGCTGCGCGCGGGCCTCCGCTTCGCCACGGATCGCCGTCCTCGGCATGCCCCCGGCATGCCTGCGGGCAGCGATGGTGCGGACGGCGGGATTTGAACCCGCACTCCCAATGGGAAGAGGATTTTAAGTCCCCAGCGTCTACCGTTCCGCCACGTCCGCTTGGTCCCCGGCGACGGTAGCGACGACCGGGTTATTCGGCGGTCACCTCGCCTAAATTCAGCCGCTCCCGCATCTCCTTGCCCGGCTTGAAATAGGGCACGCGCTTGGCGTTGACGGAGACCGACTCGCCGGTGCGCGGGTTGCGCCCGATCCGTGCGTCGCGCTGGCGGGTCGAGAAGGCACCGAAGCCGCGGAGCTCGACCCGGCCGCCCTTGGCCAGCTGGTCGGTGATGGAATCGAAGATCGCTCCGACGACGCCTTCGACCTCGCGTTGGGTGAGGTCGGGAAAGTCGCCGCAAAGCTTCTGCACCAATTCGGAACGGATCATGTGCATCCCCGCTAAAGGCTTGGTCCGGCCCGCCAATTCCCCCACCGGGCGAGCCGCTCGGGATTCACGCTGTCAGGAAACTGACACTCGCGCAAGCCGGATTCGAGCGGCGCTAACGCACGTTAGCGCCGCCCGTCGTTTCACTTTTTCTTGGACGCCTTGGGCTTGGATGCCTTCTTGGCATCCTCGTCGCCCTCCGCAGCCGGCTCCTTCGGGGCCTTGGCGGCGGCTTCCTTCAACGCCTGGCCGAGAATGTCCCCGAGGCTCGCTCCGGAGTCCGAGCTGCCGTATTGGGCGACGGCCTGCTTCTCCTCGGCGATCTGCAGCGCCTTCACGGAGAAATTGGGCTTCTTCGAGCGGTCGAAGCCCGAGACCATCGCGTCGAACTTCTGTCCGACCTGGAAGCGCTCGGGCCGCTGCTCGTCGCGGTCGCGGCCGAGGTCGCCGCGCTTGACGAAGCCGGTCGCCCCGTCGTCGCCGACCTGGACGTCGAGCCCGGCGTCCTGGACCGCGCGCACCGTGATGGTGACCGTCTCGCCCTTCTTGAGGCCGCCGATCGCCGCCGCGCCGCCGCCGCCGCCGGCGCCAGCGCCCGAGCCGCCGCCCTCGAGCTGCTTCATGCCGAGCGAAATGCGCTCCTTCTCGACGTCGACGTCGAGCACCTGCGCCTTGACCATCTCACCCTTGCGGTGGAGCTGAAGGGCCTCCTCGCCCGACACGCCCCAGGCGATGTCCGACATGTGGACCATGCCGTCGACGTCGCCCTCAAGCCCGACGAACAGCCCGAACTCGGTCGCATTCTTGACCTCGCCCTCGACGGTCGAGCCGACCGGGTGGGCGGAAGCGAAGGCCGCCCACGGATTCTCCTGGGCCTGCTTGAGGCCGAGCGAGATCCGGCGCTTCTCCTCGTCGACCTCGAGCACCTTGACGTCGACTTCCTGGCTCGTCGAGACGATCTTGCCCGGATGGACGTTCTTCTTGGTCCAGCTCATCTCCGAGACGTGGACCAGGCCCTCGATGCCCGGCTCGAGCTCGACGAACGCGCCATATTCGGTGATGTTGGTGACCCGGCCGCGGAACACGCCTTCGACCGGATATTTGGCCGACGCGCCTTCCCACGGATCGCTCTCGAGTTGCTTCATGCCGAGGCTGATGCGCTGTGTCTCGCGGTTGATGCGGATGATCTGCACCTTCACCGTGTCGCCGATGTTGAGCACTTCGGACGGGTGGTTGACGCGCTTGTAGGAAATGTCGGTGACGTGGAGCAGGCCGTCGATCCCGCCCAGGTCGACGAACGCGCCA
>DASRAY010000028.1:0-8678 GCA_035637935.1 Sphingomicrobium sp. | reverse complement strand
TGACATTGTCACGCTGATTCGGTACACACCAGGCACAGTCGAAAATTGCGAGTCGAGGGACAACGCCCTCACGCGGCCGCTTCGCGGCCCATCCCTCTTCCGCAAGCGGAGAGGAAATTGATCCAGGAGCGAGCATGGGGTGGTGGTTCGGGCGCAAGAGCGCGCCGGCGGACGCGAGGCCGTTTGTGCCTGCGTGGCTGTGTTCTTCTGACGCAGCGGAGGTATTACGACCCGCAACGCGATTATCAGACCGGGCAGGCGCGGAGCGAAACGATCGGAGAAGCGCCGACCGAGGCGAGGATCGAGCTTCCGGCCGTCCTCGGCGCGCTCGGCGCCCGGTCGCTGGCCGAGCAAGCGATGGCGCGGCGCTGGGCGCGGAAGGACAGGCTGACCGTTCGCCTGCCGCCGCGCTTCGCGACCCTCGAGCCGGGGGCGCTGGTCGAGCTCTCGATGTCCCCCGCGCGGTGGCAGGTGGAGCGCTCCACGATCGACGGAATGGTCATCGTCGCGGAGCTACGGCCGGCGTGGAGCGCGCTTAGCGCGCTTGCCGCCGATGCCGGACGCTTTCTCCCGCCAAGCGATGTGCTCATTGGCGACCTTGCTCTGAGGCTGGTCGAATTGCCTGACCTTACCGGCCACGCCGGCCTGGGCCCGACACTGCATCTGGCGGCCTCAACAAATGCACCGACATGGAAGCGGCTGCCCGTCGAGGTGAGCAGCAATCAGTTCCTCGTCGGCGTCCGCACAGCCCATCGCAAAACCATCCTGGGCTCCACCGTGACCGTGCTGGGCGACGGCGAGGTCGAGGGCATCGACACTCTCAATTCGGTCGAGGTCGAGCTCATCGATCCCACCCAGTGGCTCACCAGTTGTGAGGATGAAGCGTTGCCCGGCGGCACGAACCTTGCGCTCCTCGGCGACGAGCTGATCCAATTCGCCGACGCTGCGGTCCTCGGTCCCGGCCGTTTCCTGCTGACGAGGCTCTTGCGGGGACGATATGCGACGGACTGGGCGATGGACACGCACGCCGGCGGTGACGTGTTCCTGCTGATCGACCCAGCGTCACTGCAAGCGATACCGCTTCCGATTTCGGTCCGGGGCGCGGTCGTCACCGCCTCGTGTCGCCTGGCTGACAGCACGGTCAGCACCCAGAGGTTGGTCGACGGGCGGTCGCTCCGCACCGGTCTTTTCGTCGATGGCGAACAGGTCGTCGGACGGAGGGCTGCAGCCATTGCCGCGCCGTCCGGAGGGGCAACCATCGACACCGAGGCGAGAGCGGCCGTTTCGCAAATTCTTGAAGGCCTGCGACAGCACGGACTTATCGGCTCCTAAAAAACTCAACTGTGTCAAATGGTTCTGTTTCTGCTCAATTTTGATTGAGGCTTTTGCGCAACAGTCCCAAGCCATTCCCCCGCTTGCGCCGCAACCGGTGCTCTCATAATGTGTTCACGCGGTTCAATCTTAGAACGCATGTGAAAGGGGACAATTATGCGCAAGCTGGCCATTGCGATGGCGCTCGCATCGACCGGTCTGGCGACGCCCGCTGTCGCTCGCGACCACTCGCCGTATGTGGGGGTCGAGGGCGGCATCATGTGGGTCGAAGATGCCGACGTGGATGTTGACGATGGCGTTACGAGACTCAACAGCGCCGTCACGATCTCACACAAGTCCGGCTGGGACGTCGACCTGATCGCCGGCTACGATTTCGGCATGCTTCGCCTCGAGGGCGAGCTCGCCTACAAGCGCGCAAGCGTCAATCAGGTCCGCGTCGACCCGCGGATTTCGGGCGCGGGCCCGGGCGACAGCTTTGACGCCGACGGCCGCGGCCGAGCGCTTTCGGGAATGGTCAACCTGCTGCTCGACTTCGGTGACGATGACGGGCTCAGCGGCTATGCCGGCGCCGGTATCGGCCTGGCGAGCGTCAAGTACAGCGTCGAGGCGGACACGCCGGCGACTCTGATCGACGTCTCCGACACCGACAGCGGCATCGCGTGGCAGGGCATCATCGGCCTGCGCTATGCCGTCAGCTCGAACATCGACGTCGGCCTCAAGTATCGCTTCTTCAATGTGCCGAACCTGAAGTTCGACGCCTCGGACGAGCAGGGCGGCCCGCTCACGCTCGACACCCGCTGGCGTTCGCACAGCATCATGGCGAGCCTGATCTACAATTTCGCGGCCCCGCCGCCACCGCCTCCGCCTCCGCCGCCCCCGCCGCCGCCTCCGCCGCCGCCTCCGGCGACGCAGACCTGCCCGGACGGCTCGGTGATCCTGGCGACGGACACCTGTCCGGCTCCGCCGCCTCCGCCTCCGCCGCCGCCTCCGGCGCCAGAGCGCGGCTAACCGGCGCGACCAAAAGAAAGACCGGCCCGGGCATCCGCCCGGGCCGGTTTTTCTTTGCCCGGCGCAAGCGCGAATGAGGGCCGGGAAGTCCCCGGCTCAAATGCAATTCGATCGGTGAAGAAGCCGGAGCTGTTTAGCGGCCGCTTGCCTGGATTGTGCGGCCGGTCGGATCGAGCCGATACGGATCGGCGAAGTAAGCGATCTTGCCGTCGCGAACCTGGGCCGTGGTGTAGGTGAGATAGATCGGCACGCCGCGCGGCAGCTGAACCTGAATCTCCGCGTCAGTCCCCGGCGGGCTCGGCTCGGCGCCGAGAAGCCAGCGCCCGAAACGGCGCGCATCCTCGAGGCGGACGCAGCCATTCGACAGATTGCGATTGGCCTTCGCGAAATATTCCTTGTGCGGCGTGTCGTGCAGGAAGATGTCGAGCTTGTTCGGGAACGGGAATTTCAAGTCCCCCATGCTGTTGTCGTCCTGCGGCTTCTGCCGGATGCGGATCTGCTGCTTGCCCGCCGCGACAGCCTTCCAATCGACCTGATTGCTCGGCACGACCGCGGAGCCCGAAGACCAGTCCGCCATCACCTGGTAGCCACGCGTCTTCAGGTACTTATCGCCCATGCTGAGGTAGTTCTGAGCGATCTTGCGGACCAGATGATCGGGCGCGTTCCAATAGGGATTGTAGACGATGTAGTACATGACGCTGGCGATCATCGGCGTTGGATAGTCGGTCTTGCCAACGACGATCTTCATCGAGTCCGCCGGACGACCATTTTCGTACATGGTCATCATTTGGGTGCCGGAATCGACGACGATGAACTTTCCGCCCGCGGGGATCGAGCGAATACGGTCGAGGTTGGCGATGAGGCGCGGATCGGGCGTGAGGTTGCCGGACGCCTGCGCTTCCGCCCAGGCGGCGTCCCGCATCTGCGCATAAAGGGAATTGACGTTGGCGGTGGCAACGAGGTGCGCTTCGAGCGAAGGGGCGGCCGCCGCCGTCAACAGGATCTGATCGGCCCGCGACCCCTGCGGCTCCAGTACCGGGAACACGTAGGTCATGCCTGGCGTGGGCCGCTTCAGCGCCTGCACATATTGGACCCAGGCGGTCGAGAGCAGGCGCTCGGCCGAAGCGCGGTCGGCAGCCGTTCCGCTCTTCGCCTGGTCGGCCGCGGCCTGAACCTGGGCGGCCAGTTGCGGGCCCTCGGCAAATCCGTCGAACGGGGCGCGCTGCAAGATCGTGACGAGCTGCGCGACCGCGGGATTTTCGACGCCGCCGCGGAACCAGATCGGCTGGGTTTGCCATTGATCATAGAAAGCGGCGACGCTGCTGGCCGCGGGCAGAGTCGTGGCCCGGGTCGCCGCGGGGCTGACGCTCGCCGATTGGGCAAATGCCGGCAGGGTCGACAACAGCGCCGAGCCCGCCAAACCCAATGCCACAACCTTCAGCTTGCTACCCATGTCCGGTCATCCCCCAGATACCACACTCTAAAATTGAGCGTGGCTTATCCCCGATTCAACCTAGATTCGCGATGAACACGCGCTTGTCCAACGCCTTGGAGCCGATTTGCGACAGTCCGTTCGCTGCGCGCCGTGCCTTGTGTTCGCCGCCGTTCGCGGGGATAGCCGGCGCCGACTCTCAATCGGCTTAAGGGGCGGCAATGAACATTGATGGGGTGACTGCGGTCGTGACCGGGGCGGCATCGGGCCTGGGCGAAGCGACCGCGCGTGAGCTCGCCCGGCGGGGCGCCAAGGTCGCGATTTTCGACCGCGACGCCGAGCGCGGCGAGCAGGTCGCGGCGGAAATCGGCGGGATCTTCTGCGCAGTCGACGTCACCAGCGACGAGAAAGTCGTGGCGGCGTTCGCCAGGGCGCGAGACGCGCACGGGCAGGAGCGGGTGCTGGTCAATTGCGCCGGAGTCGCCAATGCCGCCAAGACGGTCGGCCGCGACAAGGAAACCAAGGCCGCCAAGGCCTATCCGATGCAGCAGTTCGAGCTGGCCATCCAGATCAACCTCATCGGCAGCTTCCGCTGCATCGCCAATTCGGCGCTCGGAATGGTCGACCTCGAGCCGCTCGGCGACGGCGAGCGGGGCGTGATCATCAACACCGCGTCGGTCGCGGCCGAGGACGGGCAGATCGGGCAGGCGGCCTATTCGGCGTCCAAGGGCGGGGTGCTGGCGATGGCCCTGCCGATCGCGCGCGACCTGATGAACGACGGCGTGCGCGTCAACACCATCCTGCCCGGCGTGTTCAAGACGCCGATGGTGGCGATGATGCCGCCCAACGTCCAGGACGCGCTCGGCGCGCAGGTGCCCTTCCCGAAGCGACTCGGGCAGGCCGAGGAATATGCCCGGCTGGCCTGTTTCATGGTCGAGAACCCCTATCTGAACGCGGCCGCCGTGCGGCTCGACGGCGGCATCCGGATGGCCCCGCGCTGAGCGACGAGCGCCTTCTCGACCAGCTGGCCGACGCCGCGCGCGAGGCGGGCGAGGCGATCCTGTCCATCGTCCGCCGCGGCTTCGACGTCGAAGCCAAGCGCGACCGCTCGCCGGTCACCGAGGCCGACCGCGCCGCCGAGCTGATCATCCTCGCCGCGCTGGCGCGAGCGGCGCCTGGAGTCCCGGTGATCGCGGAGGAGGAAGTGGCGGCGGGCCGGATCCCGGCCCACGAGCACACCTTCTTCCTCGTCGACCCGCTCGACGGGACCAAGGAATTCGTGCGCGGTGGGGACGATTACACGGTCAATATCGCGCTCGTCGCGGATCTCGTTCCGCGGCTCGGGGTGGTGTTCGCGCCGGCAACCTGCCGCCTGCACCTGGGGCTGGTCGGAGCGGGCGCATGGGCCGACGAGGGCGCCGGCCGGCGAGCGATCCGCACGCGCGCGCGTGCCGAGCCAGTGACTGCAGTCGCCTCCAAATCGCATTTCACGCAGGACACGTCGGACTATCTCGAAGCGGCGGTCGGCGCGTGCGGCCATGTCAGCATCGGCTCAAGCCTCAAATTCTGCATCGTCGCGGAGGGTGAGGCGGACATCTATCCGCGGCTGTCGCCGACCAGCGAATGGGACACCGCCGCCGGCCATGCCGTGCTGCTCGCCGCGGGCGGCCGGGTCGATGCGCCCGACGGCAGCCCGCTGCGCTACGGCAAGGCCGCGTTCCTCAACCGCGCCTTCGTCGCGACGGGCGGATGGGCGCCGCCCCCCGCGGCGCCGTTTCTCGCGCCGTTCGCGGGCGGAGGCGATCTGCCCGCGGGCGTGTGAGCTAGGCCTGGGGAACCGCCGGCAGGACAGCCCCCAACATTCCGTCGAGCCATTTCGGATCAATTTCCTGCCGAATGTCCGCCCAATCGCTGAGGCGCAGCGATTCCACCTCGTCGAGCGCCGCCTCGAGCCGGGCATAGAGGGCGCGGGCCTCCTCGCAGTCGCCTTCGAGCACGCCGAGTCGCCAGGTCAGCCGTTGCGCCTGCACGATGGCGCCGGCTAGCTCGTCGAGCCACCGGACGCGTTCCCTGGCGGCGGCCTGATTTCGGGCGGCACGGTGCAAATCCTCACTCCCCAGGCGCGTGCCACTATGCATGGCCGTTTACCGGTGTGTTGCGATTGCCTCCGTTTTGAACGCGAAAATGGTCTGACTTTTCTCCGCAATGCGCGTTATCACCGGCCCGCTCGGTCTTATTGTCGCGGGACACGCACCGATGGACATGTACCTGAGCAGCAACCAAAACCGCGCAAACAGTTTCGATCCGCCCCCAGTCCTCGTCGTCGCGGACACGGAATCGGCCCGAGTGCGGGCCTGCCAAACCGTGACGATGGCCGGACTCCGGGTTGCCGAGGCGGGCGACATCGCAGCCGCCCGCGCACGGATCCGTGAGCAGGCGGCTGCGTCGGCGCTCTGGATCGAGCTGGACGGGGGGGCGCC
The DNA here is from genome assembly GCA_035637935.1 of Sphingomicrobium sp. GTDB lineage: Bacteria > Pseudomonadota > Alphaproteobacteria > Sphingomonadales > Sphingomonadaceae > Sphingomicrobium. Next base: position 2,426 of record DASRAY010000028.1, on the reverse strand, counting down.
ACCGTCGCTCGAAGCGCTCCTGGATGAGGTTGCGGCGGAAGTGTCCCATGCGCGTTTCCCGGCGATCGTCGCGGCGCCGTCCGGCCTGCTCGAGGAACTCGCACTCCACGCCTTCAGCTCGGACATCGAACTGCTGATCGACGCGTCCGACCAGCAGCGCGCGTCCGCACTGGCCCTGGCGGTCGCGGGCGCATTCGCTCCGGCCAGCGTCGCGGAAGCCAGCGACAAGAATGCGGCGCGGCTCCGCCAGCTGAGCGACGAGGTCAGCCGCATCGCCGCGACTCTCGCCCGGCTGTCGACCGGCCCGGCGACGGGCACCCGCCCCCCCGAACCGCTCGTTTCCGGCGACGCGCCGGAAGTTTCGGTCGAGACGCTTCGAACGATCATCCGCGCCCGGCGGCTGCGCAGCCGCTATTTTGCCGAAGAGCTGTTCGCCGATCCGGCCTGGGACATGATGCTCGACCTGCTCCAGGCGGAAATCTCGAAGCTTCGGGTCCCGGTCTCCAGCCTGTGCATCGCCGCCGCGGTGCCGGCCACGACCGCGCTGCGCTGGCTCAAGAGCATGGTCCACGAAGGCCTGTTCATCCGCCGCGCCGACCCGCACGACGGCCGCCGGGTGTTCGTCGAGCTCGCCCCCGAGACCAGCCAGGCGATGCGCCGCTACTTCGCCGAGATCGGGCAGGTGGCGGTGGTCTGACTCGTCGCGGGCCATGACCGGCATGTTAGAATTGTCGGACATTAGCGCAAGACCGTAATGTCAGATTACTCTGAATTGGAGTAAGTTGTTTCGGACGCGATACTCGGCGCGTGACGGCGACCGCTGATTCTCCAATCTACCGCGACCTCATGCGGATGAAACCGGACGAGCTCAGCCCGAACGCCTGGGCGGTGAAGGCGGGGGTGAGCCGGACCGTGTGGTCCGACATGCGGCGCCACGGCAATCCGTCGCGGCGAACGCTCGAAAAGCTGCTCGGCGCGGCCGGCTCGTCGCTGGCCGAGTTCGAGGCCTTGCGGGTCGGGCCCGAGGTGGGCCGCTCCGCCGGAAGCGGCGCGCTGGCCGACCGCCGGCCGGGCTGGGGGCCGGCGAGCCTGCCTCAGCTGCCCCTGGTCGCGTCCGAGCTGGCCGGCGAATGGGGCGAGGCCGGAAGCCGGATTGAACTGACCGAAATCCGTCCGGGCGAGCTGCTCGAGCCGGTGCCGCGGCCGGCCAGCCTCGCCGCCGACGCCGACGCCTTTGCCGTGACCGTGGTCGGCGATTCGATGTGGCCGCGCTTCCGCCCGGGCAGCCGGATCGCGGTGTCGCCGCGCGCCCCGGTGGCGATCGGCGACGACGTTATGGTGCGGCTCAAATCCGCGCCGACCGGCGCGGAGCGGGTGCTGATCAAGCAGCTGGTGAAACGCAGCGGGACCAGCCTCGAGCTGCGCCAGTTCAACCCGGACCTGACCTTCGCGGTCGACGCCGCGGACGTGGCGGCGATCCTCAAGGTCCCGGGCGAACTGATCTAGGGGCGCTTGCCCAAAGCGCGCGCGCATGGCACGCGAGCCGCTCGGGCGGTTAGCTCAGCTGGTAGAGCATCTCGTTTACACCGAGAGGGTCGGCGGTTCGAACCCGTCACCGCCCACCAACTTGGGGCATGTCCGCATTCTGCGTTTTATTCTGCGGCCGGAGGCTCAGTCGGCGGATGGCGCGCCAGGTGAAATAGACGAACGCGATCGTCAGTAGAACGCCGGTTGCTGCCCCGGACATCTTCGCGGTACTTTCTGTGAAGATGTTTCTCGTTCTGACGACGCCACGATAACCAAGAGAGCTCCCCACGCTGCGTAAAATGCAGCGAGGTAGCGCCAGGCACGCGGCGCTCCGATACGCAGATTGAACGCGTAACTGACCAAACCCAGAAGCACGAGCACCTCGATCGGTAGGGTCACTTCATCGAGCCAAGGCAGGACCGTGGGCTTGGGTCCATCTACAAACAAGCCGCCGACGAACAGTGCAATTGAGAGTCCAGCGAAGAGTTTCCAGCCCAGACCGGGTTCCTTCCAGCCCATATCTACAGGCTCCGCACCAGCCTCACGGCGACCCCCAGCCAGGGCGGGTTGGTGATGACCTGTTGGCGGCCGCCGGCCTCGAGCGGGAGGATCTGGAGCTTCTCTTCGTCGCGGTTGATCAGGCGGCCGAACAGGAAGCGGCCGGCGGGGCGGGGGACGAGCACGTCGCGGTTGAGCGCGCGCGCATAATCGTCGGGTCCCAGCGTTTCGCACCAGATCTCGTCGCCCGAGCGATAGTCGCCGACCCCCGTCGAGACGATGATCGCGACCTGGCCGTCGTCGACCCGCGGCGGGACGACGATGGCCGAGCGTTTCGGGGCGTGCGCGCCGCCCGGGCCGAGCAAAGCGGCAACCTTGATCTCAGCCGCTTCGCCGCGCTC
>DASRAY010000027.1:0-7908 GCA_035637935.1 Sphingomicrobium sp. | reverse complement strand
CTGGTCAACGGCGCCGGCGGCATCGCCGTCGGCATGGCGACCAACATCCCGCCACATAATCTCGGCGAAGTGCTGGCCGCGTGCCGGGCGTTCATCGAAGATCCCGCGATCAGCTCCGAAGGACTGATGGAGCATGTGAAGGGCCCCGACTTTCCGACCGGCGGCTTCATCCTCGGCCAGTCGGGCATCCGCAGCGCCTACACCACCGGCCGCGGCTCGATCATGATGCGCTCGCGTCACACGGTCGAGGAAGGCCGCGGCGACCGCCGCTCGATCGTCCTCACCGAAATCCCCTACCAGGTGGGCAAATCGGGACTGGTCGAGAAGATCGCCGAGGCGGCCAAGGACAAACGGATCGAGGGCGTCGCCGACATCCGCGACGAATCCAATCGCCAGGGCGTGCGCATCGTCATCGACCTGAAGCGCGACGCCACCCCCGACGTCGTGCTCAACCAGCTGTGGCGGCACACGCCGGCGCAGTCCTCTTTCCCTGCGAACATGCTGGCGATCCGCAGCGGGCGGCCCGAGACGCTCACCCTCCGCGACTTTATCGAGAGCTTCATCCGCTTCCGCGAACAAGTGATCACGCGCCGCTCGAAGTTCGAGCTGTTGAAGGCCCGCGAGCGCGCCCACATCCTGCTCGGCCTGGTCGTCGCGGTGACCAACCTCGACGAGGTGGTGAAGCTGATTCGCGGGTCGGCAAGCCCGGCGGTCGCGCGCGAGAAATTGCTCGAGCGCGACTGGCCGATGGACCAGATCCGCTCGTACATCGCGCTGGTCGAAGCGGTTGAGCCGCTGAAGGCCGAGAAGACCTATCGCCTGTCCGAAGCGCAGGTCCGCGCGATCCTCGAGCTGCGCCTCCATCGCCTGACCGCGCTCGGCCGCGACGAGATCGGCAACGAGCTGGCCGAGCTTGCTGCCAACATCGGCGAATTGCTCGAAATCCTCGCCAACCGCGCCCGGCTCTACGCCGTGATGCAGCAGGAATTTGATGAGGTCGAAAGCGAGTTCGCTACTCCGCGTCTGGCCGAATTGGCGCCCGCCGCCGACGGGATCGAGGACGAGGATCTGATCGAGCGCGAGGACATGGTCGTGACGGTGACCATGGGCGGCTACATCAAGCGCACGCCGCTGTCGGTGTTCCGCGAGCAGAAGCGCGGCGGGAAGGGCCGCGCCGGGATGGCGACCAAGGAAGAGGATGCGGTCACCAACCTGTTCGTGACCTCGACCCACAACCCGGTGCTGTTCTTCTCCAACCTCGGCCGGGTCTACCGGCTCAAGGTGTGGCGCCTGCCCGAGGGCGGGCCCAACACCAAGGGCCGGCCGATGGTCAATCTGCTCCCTCTCGCCGAGGGCGAGACCGTGTCGACCGTCGTCGCTCTGCCCGAGGACGAGGCCGAATGGGGCGGGCTGCACATCCTGTTCGCGACCGCGCACGGGACCGTCCGCCGCAACAGCATGGCGGCCTTCACCAACATCCCGAGCGCGGGCAAGATCGCGATGCGCTTCGGCATGGCCGAGGTCGACGAGGACAGCGAGGAGCAGGGCGACCCGACCGACCGGCTGATCGGGGTCAAGCTGCTGACCGAGGGCGACGACGTGCTCATCGCCACCCGCAACGGCAAGGCGATCCGCTTCATGGCCACCGACGTTCGCGAGTTCCAGTCGCGCACCTCGACCGGGGTGCGCGGCATCCGCCTGCTGGCGGGCGACGAGGTCATCTCCATGTCGATCCTGCACCGCATCGGGACCACGCAGGAGGAGCGCGAGGCCTATCTGCGCTGCCCGCCGTGGCGCGAGCGCGAGGACGTCGAATGCACCCTGCCCGCCGACCGCTTCGCCGAGCTGGCCGAGAATGAGCAGTTCATCCTGACCGTGACCGAGAACGGCTACGGCAAGCGCTCCTCGGCCTATGAGTACCGCCGTACCAACCGCGGCGGCCAGGGCATCACCAACATCGACACGTCGGAGCGCAACGGCTGCGTCATCGCCAGCTTCCCGGTGCGGCAGGGCGAGCAGCTGATGCTGGTCACCGACCAGGGCAAGGTCATTCGCACCACGGTCGGCGATATCCGGATCATGGGCCGCAACACCCAGGGCGTGACCATCTTCCGGGTGGCCGAGGACGAGCATGTCGTCAGCGTCGCCAAGATCGATGAGAGCGAGGAGGACGAGATCGAGATCGAGGGCGGCGAGGAAACCGCGCCGGACGACGGCGCCATCGTCGGCCAAAGCGAACTCGACAAGCCCGCCGACCCGGAGCAGGACTAGGCCGCTAGTCCCTCCCCATCGCATTGCGATGGGGAGGGGGACCAGCGAAGCTGGTGGTGGGGTAACTGGCGAGGGCGCCTTCTACCCCTCCATCATTCAATCTGCGTTGGATGGTCCCCCTCCCCACGGGCTTCGCCGCAGGGAGGGACCAAAGTGCGATAAACCGCAGCAACGCTCGCCGCTGGTCCGCGTTCTGTGCAGTAGGTCTGAGTAGGAGAAACCGTCCATGTCTCTTCCCCACAATGCGCTGGTTTTGGTCGCCGACGGCCGCAAGATGCTGTTCTTCCGCAACCGCGGGGACGAGAATCAGATCGACCTCCGCACGGAGGCGCACGACGCTCGGACCGACCGCAAGAATCGCGACTTGAGGACCGACGCGCCGGGGACGACTCAGCAGAGCTTTGGCTACGGGCACAGCACCTATGAGGAGACGGACTTCCAGCAGCAGGAAGAGGACCGCTGGATCAAGGACGCCGCGGACGAGCTCAAGACGCGAGTCCTGCGCGGCGATTTCGAGGCGCTTGCGATCATTGCCCCGCCCAAGGCGCTGGGCGTGCTCAAGAAGTGCCTCCACAAGGAGGTCGAGCGCCGCCTCGTCTGCGCCGTCAACAAGGAGATGAGCGGTCGCCCGGTCCCCGACATCGAGACCCTGCTCGACGCCGAAACGCGGACCGGGCTGCCCGCTCTCTAGCTCCTAGCCGCGTTCGCCTGCCCGCCGCGGAGGAGGAGGAAGAGCAGGCGGCGCGACCGCAGCGACCGGCAGCGCCTGCGCCTGGTTCAAATGCATCTGCACCACCGGGACCGCCTGCGCCGCGGCATTGCGCAATGCCGGGACGTCGCCGTTGGCGGCGAAGGCCTGCATCAGCTGCAGCGCATTCTGATGGGCAGTGATCTGGGCATTCTTGTAGGCGAGGTCGAAGTCCGGCCCGGCACCCGCGGCGCGCAGCTGGTCGAACATCGCCTGATCGGCCGGCAGCAGCACCGGCGCCGGCGGAGTGAGGCGCGCCGACGTCGCCGCCGCGGCCACCGCTTGGTTCAGGCGACTGTGGTCGGCGATCATCATGTTGGCGAAGTTCCTGACCGCCGCATTCTGCGACATCTGCAAGGCGAGCTGGCTCGACTGTATCTCGAACTGCCCGCCGCTCGCGGCCTGGGCCATGAAGCCGGGCGCGAAACGCGGGTCGTTGGGGTCGATCATCGCCGCGCCGGGCGGCGGAGGCGGCGGAGTGCCCGTCTGGCAGGCGGCGAGGATGGCCGCGCCGGCAATCAGAATCGCCAATCTTTTCATCGAGGTTACTCTCTCGGCTAATCGTTGCACGACTGAAACCGGCCAGCGCGGCGGTGGTTCCTGAACGGGCTTCAGGGGAACAGGTGGACGATCTCGGCATCGCCGGCAATGACGTCGAGCAGAAGGGTCCGGTGGCAGTGCGCCGGGTCGCGCTCCATGCACAGGACCGCGCTCGGCCGTTCGGCGGCGAGCGCGAGCAGCTGCCCGCCCTGCGCGATCGCCTCGGGCAGCTCGAGCTGCCCGGCATAGGCGCGGGCCATGTCCTGGTGTCGTCCGGCCCGCGCGGCGGTCCGCCCTTCTGATGGCGTGCCGAGGGCTTTCAGATGGACATAGTCGATCCCCGCATCCTCGAGCGCGGCACGCAGCGGCGACTTGGAGAAACCCGGCCGGCGCGACAGCGGCAGCGCGCGTACGTCGACCACCCGCTCGACCCCCGCGGCCCGAAGTGCCGCGAGGAACTCGCCGACCGTCGCCCCTTCATAACCGATGGTGAAGATCCGCACGACTTCTCCCTGTCATTGCGAGCGAGGCGAAGCAATCGAGCGGCGCAAACTGGATTGCTTCGTCGCTGCGTTCCTCGCAATGACGCCCCGACATGTCCTTTGACCTCCACATCGTCGGCGGCGGGCTCGCCGGGAGCGAGGCGGCGTGGCAACTGGCCGAAGCCGGCTGGCGCGTCCGCTTGAGCGAGATGCGCGGCGGCGGCGACCGGACGCCGGCGCACGAGACGAACCGCCTGGCCGAGATGGTCTGCTCGAACAGCTTCCGCAGCGACGATGCCGAGCACAATGCCGTCGGCCTGCTCCACCAGGAGATGCGCGCACTCGATTCGCTGATCCTGCGCGCCGGCGACGCGCACCGCGTGCCCGCCGGGTCGGCTCTCGCCGTCGACCGCGACGCGTTCGCGGCCGAGGTTACGCGGACAATCGCGCAGCATCCCAACATCACCGTCGCGCGCGAGCGCATCGACGCCTTGCCCGATCACCCGACGATCATCGCCACCGGGCCGCTGACCGGCTCGGCGCTGGCCGCGGCGATCGCCGCCGAGACCGGCGAAGACGCCCTCGCCTTCTTCGACGCGATCGCGCCGATCGTCCATCGCGACAGCATCGACCTGGGCGTCGCCTGGATGGCGGCCCGCTGGGACAAAGGGGGCAAGGATTACATCAACTGCCCGCTCGACAAGGCGCAGTATGAGGCCTTCGTCCAGGCGTTGGTCGACGGCGACAAGATGCCGTTCAAGGAGTGGGAGACGGACACGCCATACTTCGAGGGCTGCATGCCGATCGAGGTGATGGCCGAGCGCGGCATCGAGACGCTGCGCTATGGGCCGATGAAGGGCGTCGGCCTCGACGACCCGCGCACCGGCCGCTGGCCTTACGCCTGCGTCCAGCTGCGCCAGGACAATGCACTCGGCACCTTGTGGAACATGGTCGGCTTCCAGACCAAGCTGAAGCACGGCGAGCAGGTGCGCATCTTCCGCACCATCCCGGGGCTCGAAAACGCCGAGTTCGCGCGGTTGGGCGGGATTCACCGCAACAGCTTCATCAACTCGCCGCGGCTGCTCGACCGCGAGCTGCGCCTGAAGTCGAAGCCCAATATCCGCTTCGCCGGGCAGATCACCGGCTGCGAAGGCTATGTCGAGAGCGCCGCGGTCGGGATCCTCGCCGCCCGCTTCGCCGCCGCCGAGCTGGGCGGCGACACGCTCCCCCTGCCGCCGGTCGAGACCGCGCTGGGCGCCCTCCTCGCCCACATCACCGGCGGCGCCGACGCCGAGACGTTCCAGCCGATGAACGTCAACTTCGGCCTGATGCCGCCGCTTGCGGGGCGCCACAAACGTGCCGACCGGAAGCAGGCCTACACGGATCGGGCGCGAGCGAAGCTGGCGGAGTGGCTGGCGAACATTCCTCCCCACGAGAATTCGTGGGGAGGGGAACCAGCGGAGCTGGTGGAGGGGTAGCTAGCGCCGACAGGCGAAGAGAATCGCCGTAACCACCGATCCAAGATCGTTGATCACGTCCGATGCGCTGAAATGAAGAACGCGAAGGTCTTGCGCTCGGAGCCAGGCATCGCGCCTCAAATCTCGCTCCGGGCGGTCTCCCATCGAATGTGCCTCACCATCAATTTCGACGACCAGCATCGTAGCCGGACAATAGAAATCGACGATGCAGCGGCCCATCGGATGCTGTCGCCTGAATTTCAAACCGTCGGGACGCTTCCGCAAAGCCTGCCACAACATTCCTTCGGGCAGGGTCATGTTCCGGCGAAGCGCTCGAGCTTGCAGAACAGTTGCATTTTTCTCCCGAGGTGGCGGCAATTACCCCTCCACCATCCTTCGGATGGTTCCCCTCCCCATCTGCGGATGGGGAGGAATTAACAGGAACACCGCGCCTTATGCTTCGGCGGCGGCGGCGCGGTCGCCGCGTACTCCGCCGGGGTCAGCCAGCCGGAGCGATCCTTGTCGGCGCCGTGGAACTTCTCGACCGTCTTGGCCGCCCATTCCTCGAACGACAGTGCGCCGTTGCCGTTGGAGTCGAGCTTGGCGAAGGCCTTGCGCCGGGCGCCGAGCACTTCCTCGGATTCGATCTTCCCGTCCTTGTTTTTGTCGGCGCGGCTGAAGCGCTTCTCCTCGCGGCTCTTGGGGTCCGCCTCGGGCGCCTGCAGCGGCGCGCCTGGATTGAGCAGGCTGACCGGCCGCGGCTTCGGCGCCGGCGGCAGGCCGGGGCCCTGCTCGGCCCGCGACTGCCACAGGAGGAAAGCTCCGGTGAGGAGGAGGAAGCAGGCGGCGGCGCCGGCGAGGAAACGCACCATGAGAATCTCCTAACCCCGAAGGAGATTCGGCACGCTCCAGAACCTCCGTTTCGGAGGCGTTTCTGTCAACTACCGCGGCAACCTGCCAAAGTAGCGATGCGCGAGCGCGGCCCAACCCCGTCGCACCCCCCCGCCCCGCCCGAGCGCATCATGCGCGGCGAGGGCAGCCAGGGTCACCAGTGGGCGCAGCGCGAAGTTCGGAACAGTCCGAAGCGACGGCACCAGCCGCTTGCCTTCGTCCATCAGCATCGCTCGGGAAGCGGCGTCACTGCAATGATGAGCGCCGTCGACCAGCGACCACAGCTCGCCGGCTGAATCGAGGCTCGCCGAATCGGCGCCGAGCAGCCGCGCGCCGAGGCTGAACAGGATTCGGCCACGCAGTCTCAGCCCGTCCACCTGGCGTTCGCCCCACGGGAACGGGTCGAGCAGCGGCAGCCAGGCGTCCTCGAACTGCGCCAATTCGGCTCCCGAGACCCCGCTCAGCAGCAGGCCGGAGGCGCCCTGCAAACGCGGCTCCGGCGGCGGCTCCGCGCCGCGCCCGAGGTCCTCGAAGCGTTCGCGCCACCAGGCCATGCGGATCGCCCCGAGACGCGGATCGCTGCTCGTCGCGACAATGTCGGCAAAGGCGAAATCGAGATCCCAAAGGCCCTTGATGGCCGGTCTGATGGCGCGCGACAGCTGCTGGAGCGCGACCTCGCGGTCGAAGTCGAGCCTGCGCTCAGCGATAGGTGACGGCCTTCACCGCCGCGACCACGTCCGACGCCTTGATCAGCGCCAGCTTCTCGAGGTTGGCGGCATAGGGCAAAGGCACGTCGACGTCGGTCACCCGCAGCACCGGCGCGTCGAGGTCGTCGAAGCCCTCGGTCATGGCGATGGCCATGATCTCCGAACTGATCGAGCAGGTCGGCCAGCCCTCTTCGACCACGACCATGCGGTTGGTCCGCTTGAGGCTCTCGAGCACAGTGGTCTTGTCGAGCGGGCGCAGGGTGCGCAGGTCGATGACCTCGGCGTTGATGCCCTGCCCCATCAGCTCCTGCGCGGCCTCGAGCGCGACCCCGACGCCGATCGAGTAACTGACGATGGTCACGTCCTTGCCCGGACGGACGATCCGCGCCTTGCCGATCGGCAGCACGTAATCGTCGAGCTGCGGCACGTCGAAATGCTGACCGTAGAGCAGCTCATTCTCGAGGAACACGACCGGGTCGTCCGTCCGGATCGCGGCCTTCAGCAGCCCCTTGGCGTCGGCCGCGCTGTACGGGCAGATCACGATCAGGCCGGGCACGTGCGCGTACCAGCTGCCGTAATTCTGGCTGTGCTGGGCGGCGACTCGCGCCGCGGCGCCGTTGGGCCCGCGGAACACGATCGGGCAGCGCATCTGCCCGCCCGACATGTAATTGGTCTTGGCCGCCGAATTGATGACGTGGTCGATCGCCTGCATCGCGAAGTTGAAGGTCATGAACTCGACGATCGGGCGAAGCCCGCCCATCGCCGCTCCGGCGCCGAGGCCGGCGAAGCCATATTCGGTGATCGGGGTGTCG
>DASRAY010000026.1:0-16442 GCA_035637935.1 Sphingomicrobium sp. | reverse complement strand
GCATCGTTGACCGCGTCGGGCGGATCGGCCTGCTTGATGGCGATGCCCTGCACCTGGATCCCGGACCGGTAGGAATCGAGGATCCGCTGCATGTTCTCGACCACCTGTTGCTCGATCTCGGCGCGCTTGTCGCCCATCGCGTCGTTGAGCGTGACCTGGCTGACGACCGCGCGCATCGAGCTTTCGGCGACCTCGCGGATCGTGTCGTCGGGCTGGGCCAGCTGGTAGAGGTAGAGCTCCGGCGTGCGGATGTTCCACCGCACCGAATAAGCGAGGTCGAGCAGATTCTGGTCGCCGGTGAGCATCAGATCGTCCGAACCCGCCGATCCGAGGTCGATCGTGCGAATGCTCTCGATGTTGATTTTCTTCACCCGTTCGATCGGCGTGGGAAGCGTAAAGCTGACGCCGGGTGGGAGCGTGCGATTGTAGCGGCCGAACTGGGTGACGACGCCGCGCTGCCCGGGCGCGATCGAATGGACCGTCGTCAGCAGCAGGAACAGCGAGACGAAGGCGATGACCGCCCACATGATGATCGAGCCGTCGGGCCGGCCTGGGAAGCCGCCGCCGCCGAAGCGCGCCCGGCTGCGGCGCAGGAATTCGTCGATCGACGGCGTCGGAACGCCCGACGGGCCGGACGAGCGCTTGCCGCGCTTGGGCGGCTCGCCCCACGGGCCGCTGCCGCCATCCGGAGGCGGCGTGTCGTCGCCGTCGCCGCCGTCGCTCGATCCCCATGGCCCCTTGTTGTCGGCGAACAGGCCGCGAGCGCGGGCGCCCCACCCGGATAAGATGTTCATGCCCACGAGTATAGGAACGCAAATTCACGAAAAACAGTGGCAAGCGCCAAACCGGCTCCTATGTCGCGCGCATGCCTGGTTCGACCGACCTGCTCGACAGCCTGCCGCACGGCGAGCGGATCCGTTCGCGCAAGCTGGCCGACGGGGTGGCGACGGTGATCGCCGATGCGACCGGGCTGACCAAATCCGGACGCGACGCGCTCGAGCGTGAGCTCAATGAGGCGGCGCTGGCGCTTCCCGGAGTCACCGAGGCGCGGGTCGCGGTCACCGCCGCCGAGCCCAGCCGCACCCTGATCGCGATCGGCAGCGGCAAGGGCGGGGTGGGCAAGTCGACGGTCGCCGCCAATCTCGCGATCGCGATGGCCCGGGCCGGCAAGCGGGTCGGGCTGGTCGACGCCGACGTCTATGGACCGTCGCAGCCGACGCTGCTCGGATCCGCCGACAAGCCGACCGCCGAGGACGAGCGCCTGATCCCGGTCGAGGCGCACGGCATCAAGTTCCTGTCGCTCGGCCATCTGGTCTCGCCGGGCCACGCGCTGGCGTGGCGCGGGCCGATGGCGACGGGCGCGCTGGCCAAGCTGATCGAAGCCGACTGGGGCGACGCCGAGATCCTCGTCGTCGACCTGCCGCCGGGGACCGGCGACGTGCAATTGTCGCTGATCCAGCGCTCGCGCCCGGCGGGCGCTGTGATCGTCTCGACGCCGCAGGATCTGTCGCTGATCGACGCCCGGCGCGCGGTCGACCTGTTCAACAAGATGAGCGTCCCGGTGCTCGGGATCATCGAAAATATGGCGACCTACGTCTGCCCGCATTGCGATGGGGAGTCGCATCCGTTCGGAACTGGCGGCGCGGAGGCGGCCGCGGCGGAGCTCGGCGTGCCGTTCCTCGGACGGCTACCGCTGTCGGTGGAGATTCGCGAAGCCTCCGACGCCGGCCGGCCGCTCGCTGCGGCCGAGGCTGAGTTCGCCGCGCTCGCCGCGAAACTGTTGGCGGCGGTGGCGCATTGAAGCGCTGAAAGGAGAGCCACCGTGCCCCTCACCAGCGACGAAGACATCAGGGCGCTGCTGATCAGCGCGCGGACGATCGCCATGGTCGGCGCCTCGGACCGTCCGAACCGTCCGTCCCACGGCGTGATGCGGATCCTCCAGGACCACGGCTATCGCGTCCTTCCGGTCAACCCGCAAATCGCCGGCCAGCACGTCCACGGCGAGTTCGTGTGGACCGAGCTGGCGCAGATCGGCGTTCCGATCGACATCGTCGACATCTTCCGCCGGCCGGACGCGGCCGGCGCCGCGGTCGACCAGGCGATCCTCGCCGGCGCCAAGGCGGTGTGGCTGCAGATCGGAGTGATCAACGCGGAGGCCGCGGCCAGAGCCGAGGCGGCCGGCCTCAAGGTGGTGATGGACCGCTGCCCGGCGATCGAGCTGCGGCGGCTCAATATTCCTCCCCTGGAAGGGGAGGTGGCAGCCGACGGCTCTTAGCTCCTCCCTAGCCGAAGGCTGGGGAGGGGGACCATCGAACGAAGATTCGATGGTGGAGGGGTTTTCGCCGACCCCTCCACCACTGCCTTCGGCAGCGGTCCCCCTCCCCATCGCTGCGCGATAGGGAGGAGCAAGCCTAAGCCGCCCCGACCGTCATCTCCGGCACCAAAATCGTCGGGGCGTCGATCCCGCGGCGGAGCTCGAGGTCCGACGCGGGCTCGAGCGTCGCGAACATGTCGGTAAGGTTGGCGGCGACGGTGATCTCGGCGAGCGGTTCGGCGATGGCGCCGCCGCGAACCATGAAGCCGACCGCGCCGCGGCTGTAGTCGCCGGTCACGAGATTGGCGCCCTGGCCGATCAGCTCGATCACCAGCACCGCCTCGGGGAATGCGGCCAGCAACTCTTCACGGCTGCGCGCACCCGGCGCCAGGCAGAGGTTGCTCGGACTCGCGCCCGGCGCTCCGCCGACCCCGCGCGCGGCATGACCGGTCGGAGCGATGCCGAGCTGGCGCGCGGCGGCACTGTCCGCGATCCAGCTGGTGAGGACGCCGTTCGCGACGAGCTCCCGGCGCGCCACCCGGAGCCCCTCGCCGTCGAACGGCCGCGAGCGCAGCCCGCGCCGGCGCAGCGGGTCGTCGACGATGGTTACGCCGTCCGCGAACACGCTCTCGCCGAGTTTGTCGAGCAGGAAGCTGGTCTTGCGGGCGACCGACGACCCGGTGATCGCGCCGGCGAGGTGACCGAGCAGACTCGCCGACACCCGCGGGTCGAAAATCACCGGATAGCGCCCCGGCTTCGGCCGTGACGGATCGAGCCGGGCGACAGCGCGCTCGCCGGCGCGGCGCCCGACCGCCTCGGCCGACTCGAGGTCCGCGAGGTGCCGGGTGCTGTGCCACTCATGGTCGCGCTGCATGCCGCTGCCTTCGCCCGCGATCACGGCGGCGGACACGCCGTGACCGGTCGAGCGCTGGGCGCCCGAGAATCCGCCGGAGGTGGCGAGCGCGATCATGCTCGCCGACGCGCTCGCCCCGGCGCCGCTCGAATTGGTGACTCCGCGCACGCCGAGCGCGGCCTGCTCGGCTTCGAGCGCCCGCACACGAAGCGCGTCGGACGGCGGTTCGGCGCCGTCCTCGCTGTCGAGATCGGGCAGCGCGCCGCGCTGCAGCAACTCAGGGGGCGCAAGGCCCGCGTACGGATCCTCGGGCGCTTGCCGAGCCATCGCCAGGCAGCGCTCGACCAGCGACGCGAGCGCGTCGTCCGACAGGTCGGAGGAAGCGGCGGTGGCCGACTGCTGCCCGACAAACAGCCGCAGGCCGATCTCCTCGCTTTCGGAGCGACTGGCAGATTCGAGCTTGCCGAGGCGGACCTGCACTTCGGCCGAGCGGTCGCCAGCGTAGAGCGCGTCCGCCGCGCTGGCGCCGGCGGCGAGGCCGCGCTCGACCAGGGATTCGGCGATGCCGCGGGCGTCTTGGGGAGAGTGCATGAGCGGCGCGCCCTAGCGCGGCGCGAGCCCCACGACCAGCATTGCGAGGAAGACGAGGAAACCGCAGGTGCGGTTGGAGCGGAACAGGCGAAGCGCGAGCGCGCCATCCCGCGGGTCGGCGCGCAGGGCCTGGTTGGCAAGGTGGAGGCCGGCGGGCGCGAGCGTGAGCAGCGCGATCCAGTCCGGCCGCACCAACCAGATCGCGCCGCCCCACGACAGCACAGCGAGTGCGTAGAAGATCGCGATCGCGGCGGGCGCCCGGTCGCCGAGCCGCCGGGCCGAGGATTTCACTCCGACCAGAGCATCGTCCTCGATGTCCTGGATCGCGTAAAGCGTGTCGTAGCCGATCACCCAGGCGATGCTCCCGAACCACAGCAGGAACGCCGCCCAGCCGAGGCTGCCGGTCACCGCCGGCCAGCCGACCAGCGCGCCCCACGAGAAGACCAGGCCGAGCCATGCCTGCGGCCACCAGGTGATCCGCTTCATGAACGGATAAAGCGCAACCGGCGCGATGCTGAGCAGCGCGACGATCGCCGCGGCCACCCTGAGCTGCAGCAGGACCAGCAGCCCGATCAGGCACAGCAGGCCGATCAGCAGCGCCGCGCTGCGGACCGAGACTCGTCCGTTCGCGAGCGGGCGGAGGCGGGTCCGCTCGACCCGGCGGTCGAGGTCGCGGTCGACGATGTCGTTATAGACGCAGCCGGCGCTGCGCATCGCCAGGGCGCCGAGCGCGAGCCACAGGAACAGGTCCCAGCGGCCGCCGACGCCAGCCAGCGCCACGCTCCACGCGCACGGCCAGTAAAGCAGCCAGACCCCGATCGGCCGGTCGAGCCGCATCAGGCTCGCATAGGGGCGGAGCCGCGGCGGAAGCGCGCCGATCAGCCCGCGCCGCTCGCTGTCCGGGACGATGTCGGTGGTGGCGCCCATAGCGGCGCCGATTAGCGCTGCCCGCCCGGCTTGTCTGCTCGGCTTAGAACGGGTGCTGGCAGGTCGCGATCATCGAGCTGATCTTGTCGTTCCAGGCGCCGCCGACCGATTGGACAGTGGCGAATTCCACCCGGTCGCCCTTGAAGTCCTGGTCGAACGCGAGGACCCGGCAGGTCGGGCTGCAGGCGAAGGACGAAATCTGGTTGTCCCATGTCGGGCCGAGGGACAGGCGCCGCGTCCCGCCCGGAATCGAGCGCCATTTTCCCTGCCAGTCGACATGCTCATAATAAACGCAGCCGCGGAACTGGATCTGCGGCGCCTGCGGCGGCGGCGGAGGCGGTGGCGGCGGCTGCGGGATCCGGATCCGAAGCAGCTGGTCCATCGGCATGATCTTCATCGTCGGCACGCTGAATTGGGACATTGCGGCGGAGCCGACCGTGGCGAGGCCCAGAGCTCCGAGCGCATAAACTGTTCTGCGGCGCATGACCGTGCTCCTTCGCGTTAGTCGACCACACCGGCGAGCTTGGCGCCCTTGCGACGGAAAAAGAGGAACGTCTTCACGCCCTGCGTGTCGCCGATGACGACGATGTCGTCGTCATCGAGCCCCATGGCCTTAACCGCGCGCTCCATCTCCGGATTGGCCGGCACCGCCTTGCGGTAATCGCCGAGAGTCAAGGCAGCGATCGCGCCGAACACGACGTCCTTTTCGCCCGGGTCCTTGGCCTCGGTCCCCGGAGGCAGCTGGCCCGGGCCGGGGGTCAGCACGGTGCGATATTTGTTTTCGATGTCCGTCGGGGTGAGCAGCGCCGCGCCGTCGTCGAGGAAGAAGGGCGGGCTCGACATTTCGGTGAGCTTGTTGATGTCCCGCGCGGCAGCGGCTGTCGCCCATTCCCCGGCGCGCTTCTGGGCGGTCTCCACCGGATCCGGGCGGAGGACGAAATAGAGAATGACGGCGATAATGATGACCGCGAGGACGCCGAGCATGATCCACAGCCACCACTTGGGCGGGGGCTTGATGGTCGTCTCACCACTGAGCTTGGCGGTGGTCACCGGGCCTTCGGCATGGTCGTTGTCGGGATCGTTGATCGCCACGACCCGCAGCCGGAACGGATAATCGCCGGCGGCGGCGTCGGGCGGAAAGGTGACCTTGACCGTCGCGGTCTGGGTCTCGCCCGACCCGAAGTTCCGTTCACGGTCGCCGTCGATGGCGAACCATTCGGCCTTGGACGGCCCGCTGGCGACGACCCCCAGGCGCCCGTCGACGCTTTCGCCGCTCTTGTTCGTCACGCTGTAGACGGCCGAGGTCAGCGCCGGCTGCGGGTTCTTGGGATCGCTCGATCGCTTCGCTTCGATGGTCGTCGGACCGTCGGGAATCTCGAAGGTCGGCATGTGCCCTCCCCGCCGCGCGCCTTGAAAATGTCCGAGCCGGACGATTACGGACGCACGGCTGATAATGTCAATAAGAGCCGGTAGCGGCCGCCGCACGCAGCGGTTAAGCGATCGCATGCCGTCAACCCCAGCCTGGCCGCCGAGGAGCCTGCCGCGACTGTTCGTTCGCCAGCCGCTCGCGGACGGGGCGCAGGTCGAGCTCGAGTCCGGCGCGGCACACTATCTCGGCAAGGTGATGCGGCTGGGTGAAGGCGACGGCGTGCTGCTGTTCGACGGCCAGTCGGGCGAATGGCTCGCCCGAATCGCCGCCGCCGGCCGCAAGCGCATCTCCCTCGCCGTCGAGCGCAGGACCCGGGAGCCGGAGACGATCCCCGACGTCTGGCTCGCCTTCGCCCCGGTCAAGCGGGCGCAGACGGACTGGCTGGTCGAGAAGGCGACCGAGCTCGGCGCGGCGCGGCTGATTCCGGTCATGACCCGCCGCACCGTCGCCGAGCGGGTGAAACTGGACCGACTCGAGGCGATCGCGATCGAGGCCGCCGAGCAATGCGGGCGGACGCTCCTGCCCGAAATCGCCGAGCCGCTGCCGCTCGCTCGATTCCTCGAGCGTCGCGACCCTGTCCGCAGCCTCTATTTTGCCGACGAGGGTGGCGGCGAACCGGCGGCGGCGGCATTCGTCCCGGGCCCGGCGCTGATCCTCACCGGGCCGGAAGGCGGCTTCACCGACGACGAGCGCGCGTCCGTTCGGGCGGCGGCGAACGCGGTTCCGATCTCGCTCGGGCCGCGCATCCTCCGCGCCGAAACGGCCGCGCTCGCGGCGCTCGCGGCGTGGATGTCAGCCGTGGGCGATTGGCGGCAGGCGGAGGAACGCCGCCCGCTCCGGCCGGTTGATGCAACGGCAGTTGGAGAGGAGCCATGACCGAACCACTGATCACCGTCGACACCTTGATTGAAGCGGAACCGTCCCAAGTCTGGATGGTGCTGACCCAGAGCCCATCCGCGATGTTCATGGGTGCGAACGTCATCAGCGACTGGCAGGAAGGCTCGCCAATCAACATTTCGGGCGAGTTCCGCGGCAAGGAATTCCATGACCACGGCGAAATCCGTGCCGCCGAGCCGCCGGAACATCTGGCTTTCACCCACTTCAGCGGAAACCAGCAGGAGAACGGCAATCTCGTCGACATCCGGCTGGAGCCGCAGGGCGGGCGAACGCAGGTCACCCTGAGCCAGACACCGCAGGGCGGCGAGCGGCCGGACGATGCCAAGGTCGCCGAGTTCCGCAAGAACTGGGAGGCGATGCTCGGCATGCTTAAGACGGCAGCCGAAGAAAAGGCGCTGGCCGAAGCTTGACCCGCTTGCCGATCGACGAGGCGGAAGTGCTGGCGCCGCCGGAATCGCGCGGCTAAGCGCCGCGGCGCATGACGCAGCGCACCGAAACCGGGGATAGCCGACCGATCGACAGCCGCGCCGACCTGCTGTCGGTGTTCGCCGGGGGCGAGAAGCCGCGCGACGCGTGGCGGATCGGCACCGAGCATGAGAAATTCGTCTACCGCTGCGCCGACCAGCGCGCCCCGAGCTACGACGAACCCGGCGGGATTCGCGATCTGCTGCTCGGCCTGACCGAGTTCGGCTGGGAGCCGGTGCTCGAGAATGGCAATGTGATCGCCCTGAAAGGCGCCGACGGGGCGGTCAGCCTCGAGCCTGCCGGGCAGTTCGAGCTGTCCGGGGCCCCGCTCGAGAATCTGCACGAGAGTTGCAGCGAGGCGGCGCGGCACCTCGACCAGTGCAAGACGATCGGGGACCGGCTCGGGCTCGGCTTCCTCGGCCTCGGCATGTGGCCGGACAAGAGCCGCGCCGACCTGCCAGTGATGCCCAAAGGCCGCTACGCGATCATGCTCAACTACATGCCCAGGGTCGGCAGCCTCGGGCTCGACATGATGCTTCGGACCTGCACCATCCAGGTCAACCTCGATTATTCGTCCGAAGCCGACATGGTGAAGAAGTTCCGGGTCGGCCTGGCGCTTCAGCCGGTCGCGACAGCGCTGTTCGCCAACTCGCCGTTCACGGAGGGGCGGCCGAACAGCTTCAAGAGCTTCCGCAGCCACATCTGGGAGGACACTGACCCCGACCGCACCGGGATGCTGCCGTTCGTGTTCGAGGACGGCTTCGGCTACGAGCGCTACTGCGACTATATGCTCGATGTGCCGATGTACTTCGTCTACCGCGACGGAACCTACATCGACGTCGCCGGACGGAGCTTTCGCGACTTCCTCGACGGCAAGCTGCCCGAGCTGTTCGGCGAGAAGCCGCGGCTGAGCGACTGGACCGACCACCTTTCCACCGCCTTCCCCGAGGTCCGCCTCAAGAGCTTCCTCGAGATGCGCGGCGCCGACGGCGGCCGATGGAGCCGGATCTGCGGCCTGCCCGCTTTGTGGGTCGGGCTGCTGTATAACGACCAGGCGCTCGACGCGGCGTGGGAGTTGGTCAAGCACTGGACGATCTGCGAGCGCGAGGCGCTGCGCCACGACGTGCCGCGGCTGGCGCTCGACGCGGTCACGCCCGACGGCGAGTCGATGCGCGAGTTCGCCGGCCGAGTGCTCGACATTTCCGCGAGCGGCCTGACCCGCCGCGCCAGGCTCAACAGCGCCGGCGACAATGAAGGCGGGTTCCTCGATCCATTGCGCGATGTGGTTTTGAGCGGCATGACACCCGCGGACCGCCTGCTCGACAAATATCACAACGAGTGGGATGGCGACCTGTCGCGCATCTACGAGGAATTCAGCTTCTGATGGACATGCAGACTTCCAGCCGCCGGACGCTCTATCCGGAGATCGAGCCTTATGAGAGCGGAATGCTCGACGTCGGCGACGGCCACCGTCTTTACTGGGAGCTCAGCGGCAATCCCAACGGCAAGCCGGTGGTGTTCCTGCACGGCGGTCCGGGCGGCGGGTCGAGCCCCGACCATCGCCGCCAGTTCCATCCCGACAAATATAAGATCCTGGTGTTCGACCAGCGCGGCTGCGGCAAGTCGACGCCCTATGCGAGCCTCGACAACAACACGACCTGGCACCTGGTCGAGGATATCGAGAAGCTCCGCATCGAGGTCGCCAAGGTCGACAAATGGCAGGTGTTCGGCGGCAGCTGGGGCTCGACCCTGTCGCTCGCCTACGGCCAGACCCACCCCGAGCGGGTCACCGAGCTGGTGCTGCGCGGGATCTTCCTGTTCGACCAATATGAGATCGACTGGATGTACAAGGAGGGCGGCGCCTCCCAGGTCTATCCCGACAAGTTCGAGGAGTTCCTCGCGCCGATCCCGCAGGCCGAGCGCGGCGACCTGGTCGAGGCCTATCGCAAGCGGCTGACCAGTACCGATCCCGACGTTCAGCTGACCGCCGCCAAGGCGTGGAGCAAGTGGGAAGGCGACATCGTCACCCTGCTCCCGAGCCCGTCGACGGTCGAGCATTTCACCTCGCCCGAGGTGGCGGTGGCGGTCGCCCGGATCGAGAATCACTACATGGGTAACCACGGCTGGCTCGAGGAAGGCCAGCTGTTGCGCGACGCCGCGAAGCTGCGCGGGATCCCGGGCGTGATCGTCCAGGGCCGGCACGACACCTGCACTCCGCCGATCGCGGCGTGGCGGCTCAAGCAGGCGTGGCCCGAGGTCGAGCTCAACCTGATCCCCGACGGCGGCCATCTGTTCAACGAGCCCGGCGTGCTTGACGGGCTGATTCGCGCGACGGACAAGTTCGCCGAATAGGCAGGCGGCGCATCGCCGGGGGAGTGGATATGGCCGTAGCCGCGCGACGCCTCGGCAAGCACCCGATCGGCCTCCTGGTCCTGTCCGCCACCGAGCTCGCCGAGCGCTTCTCTTATTACGGCATGACCGCGCTGCTCTCGCTGTACATGGTCAAGCAGCTGCTGCGCCCCGAGCATGCCGCGAACGTCTGGGGCCTCGCCGCGCTGCGCGGCCTGTTCGAGTTTCGCGGACCGATGTCCGACCAGGCCTTCGCCTCGCTGATTTTCGGCTGGTACGGTGGGCTCGTCTATTTCACGCCGATCGTCGGCGGGTGGATCGCCGACCGCTTCCTCGGCACCCGGCGGACGGTAACGCTCGGCGCGCTGCTGATGAGCGCGGGCCACCTCGCCATGTCGCTCGACCAGACGTTCCTCGCTGCGCTGGTGCTGCTGATCGTCGGGTCCGGCCTGCTCAAGGGCAACATCTCGGCGCAGGTCGGAACGCTCTATCCGGCGAGCGACGAATCCCTGCGCGAGCGCGGCTTCACCATTTACTCGACCGCGATCAACATCGGCGCGACGCTGGGACCGATCGGCGCCGGCGGAACGCAGGCTCTATATGGCTTCCACGCCGGCTTCGCCGTGGCCGCCGGCCTGATGCTGATCGCGCTTGCGGTCTATCTTGGCGGAACGCGCTACCTGCCGAAGCCGAGCCGCAGGCGCGAAACTACGGCCGCCCTGCCGCCGCTGACGCGCGAGGAGCGGATGCGCACCTGGGGGTTGGTCGCGCTGATCGCGCTGCTCGTGCCGCTGCACACCAGTTACACGATGATCTGGAACGTCGGGTTGGTGTGGGTCGCCGACCACGTGTCGCTCGCCTCGCCGTTAGGCACGGTCCCGGCGAGCTGGTTCAACTCGGTCGACAGCTTCGCCAGCATCGTGATTGCCCCCGTCCTGGTCGGGCTGTGGGCCTGGCAGGCGGGCCGCAAGACCGAGCCGGTGAGCCTGACCAAGATCGGGATCGGCGCCGTGATCACCGGCGCCTCAGCCCTCCTGCTGGCCGCCGGAAGCCTGACGACGGATGCCGCCGGCAAGGTATCGGTTCTGTGGCCGCTGCTCGGCTGGTTCGGGATGGGCGCGGCGTTCATGTGGTACTGGCCGATCACCCTCGCGCTGATCTCGCGCGCGGCGCCGGAGAAGGTCAACTCGACCTTGATGGGGGGCGCCTTCCTGTCGCTGTTCGCCGGCTCGATCATCATGGGCTGGGTCGGCAGCTTCTACGACCAGATGGGCAATGCCGCCTTCTGGACGCTCGACGCCGGAATCGCGCTGGCCGGCGCGCTGGTCATTTTCGCCGTGACCCGGCCGCTGACCCGGGCGCTCGAGCCGCGCCAGTCGGAGCCTCATTCGCCCGGGTGATATTCGCGCTCGGTGTGGCCGTTGAGCTGGTCGGGATAGAAATAGACGTCGCGCAGGGCTCCTGACGCATAGCGTCCCGCTTCATCGTTGAAATGCTTCGACGCGGGGTCGCCGCTCTCGCCGCCGGCGGTGACCGCCCTGGCCCGGACCCGCGGACCGAACTCGACGACCGCGACGAAGCTGTTGCCGGCCGTCCCGTACCACCGCTTCGTCCCCGGCTTGGGGCTGGCGGTGAACGACGCGAGCGAGCCGTAGACGCCCCAGGCGAAGGGCACGGCCAGGCTCGGCGCGGCGTCGCTGAACGGATGGTCGATCGCCGGCGAGATGCGCTGGAAGCGGTTGATCTCGCCCCACGGCACCTTCCAGCGGCCGAAGTCGTGCTGCAGCCGGGCGACGGCCGCGTCCAGCGCCTGCAGCTTTTGCGCCGGCGTGGTGGCGGCGGCGAGCCGCATGTAGACCTTGTTGCCGGGCTCGTCGGCGGGGGCGGCGAGCGCGCTGTGCAGCGCATCGCCCCAGAACATGGCGAGCGACTGGGCGGTTGAATCCGCGGCCCAGCGATAATCCCAGTCGCGCAGCAGGGCGATCGGCGCCGCCAATTGTGTGCGCCGCGGGTCGGCCTTCGGGAGGTCGTCATAGGCCTTGATGAGCGGCGGGACGAGGTCGGCGAAGCCCGGCTGATAGCTGTCGAACGCCGCCGCGTTGAGCTTCTCGAGCGTCCAGTCGCGGCTGCGCATCAGCAGCCGGAGCGCGTGCACGCCGCGCCAATTCTCGCCGAACATGTCCATATATCTGGGGAAGCGTTTGGGATCGGCGCTGAACTCGCCGGCCGCCTTGTAGGGCCAGGTGTTGGTGTTCTGGACCCAGCCGGTCGGCGGGTTCATGACGTTTGGCAATTCGGGCAGCGAGTGAAGCGAGCCCCAGTCGGTGACCGGGTTGCTGCCGTCGACCGGCCGCGTGTAGTCGAAGCTGCCCGAGCGCCGCGGCACGAACTGCGGATGGAGATAGGCGATCTCGCCCTTGTCGTCGGCGAAGATCGTGTTGTTCGAGCTGTTCGCCTTCAGTTGCGCGACCTGCATGTAGGAGGCGAGATCGGTCGCCTTGGTCCGCAAGTAACTCTGCTGCAGCGCCTCGACCGGCCGGTCCATCATCGAGAAGGCGATCCAGCGGCCGTTCGACGAGCGGACGATCGGGCCGTGATGGCTGCGCCAGGTGGTGAAGCCGCGCGTCGCGAGCTTGCCGTCGGCGGCGCGGTAGCGGATCGTCACCGGGCGCGGCGCGAGAGGCCGGCACTCACTGCCGTAGCGGTAGCAGAAGCCCTTGCCGCGCCGCTCGACGGTCTCCGCGAATTCGTCGACATTATCGACCCCGCTC
The DNA here is from genome assembly GCA_035637935.1 of Sphingomicrobium sp. GTDB lineage: Bacteria > Pseudomonadota > Alphaproteobacteria > Sphingomonadales > Sphingomonadaceae > Sphingomicrobium. The sequence continues at coordinate 3,846 of DASRAY010000026.1, read as the reverse complement.
GAGGTGTGCATCCAGCCGGCGTGGGGATTGAAGCCCTGGTAGACGAAGAACTGGCCCCAGGTCGTCGCTCCATAGACGTTGAGGCCTTCGTCGCTGCTGACCTGGGCCTCGGAGCGGAAGAAGAAGCTGGTGTGCGGGTTGATCAGCAGCAGCGCCTTGCCGGCGGTGGTCAGCGACGGCGCGATGGCGATGCCGTTCGAGCCCCCGTCATGCTGAACGTGTTTCAGCATCCATTCGGGAGCCCTGTGAGCGGGTGACGAAATGGCCCCTGAAACACGTTCAGGGTGACGGTTGGACGAATAAAAATCCTTGAGCGCGTCGAGGTCGATCCGCTCGATGTCGCCGCCGATGCTGCCCTCGGTGAAGGACAGCGCCATCCACGGCTCGAAGCGTTTCAAGACGCGCGGCTTCACCCCCGGGTGAGTGGCGAGGAAATAGTTGAGGCCGTCGGCCCAGGCGTCCATCAGCCGCTGCATCCGGACCGGGCTGCGCGCATAATCCTCCCTGAGCTCGGCCTCGCTGACGTAAAGCCGGGCGCGCAGGTCCTGCCAGATCGCTTGCTCGCCGTCGGCCTCGGCGGTGCGGCCGAGCGCGGTCAGATAATTGGCCTCGATCCGCGCGAAATCGTCCTCGGCCTGGGCGTAGATCATCCCGAACACCGCGTCGGCGTCGGTCGGCCCGTGGACGTGGGCGATGCCCCAGTCGTCGCGGGTGATGGTCACGCGCGCCGCTTCGGCCTTCCATCGCGCGAGGTCAGGCGGAGCGGCCGCGGGGAGCAGGAAAAGGAACGGAAGGAACGCGGTTGCCGGGTACTTATGCATCCGGCAATGCTTGCTTGGCTTTCCCCCACCCTGCAAGCAGCTTCGACTTCGCCCGTTTCAGCAGCTCGTCGGCCTCACGGATGCTGAAGTGGTGGCCGCTGTCATACTGGTCGAGCTCGCTCCACGCGATCGGCGCGGACACCGGAGCGCCTTCGCGGCCGCGGGCCGAGTAAGGCAGGACCGCGGTCGCCCCGCGCTGGTTGCGCAGCCAGTCGAGGAAAATCCGGCCTTTGCGCTGCTCCTTGCGGATGTTGGCGGTGAACATCTTCGGCTCGGCTTCCGAGATGGCGCGGCTGAAGCGCTCGGCGAAGCTCTTGACCGTCGGCCAGTCCGCCGAGGCGTCGAGCGGGACGACAACGTGCATGCCCTTGCCGCCCGACAGTAGCGGCCAGCTTTCGAGCCCGAGGCCCTTGAGCAATTCGCGCAGCAGCTGCGCCGCTTCCTTCACGTTGCCGAAATCGAGCCCGACGTCGGGGTCGAGATCGAACACGAGGCGGTCGGGATGTTCGACCTTTTCGACCTTGCTGCCCCAGCCGTGGAACTCGATCGTCCCCATCTGGACGCAGGCGAGCAGTCCGCGGATGTCGTCGAAGTAGAGATAGTCCTCGAAGTGCCCGTCTTTCTCTTCGATCGGGATCTGTTTCACGTCGGGGCCGAAGGTGCCCTTGTCGTGCTTCTGGAAAAAGCTGTCGCCGGTGCGTCCGGAGGGGAAGCGGATCAGGGTCATCGGCCGGTCGGCGGCATCAACCATGATCAGCGGTTCGATCGTCGCATAATAATCGGCGAGATCCATCTTGGTCAGGCCGAGCTCGGGGAAGATCACGCGGTCGGGGCTGCTGATCTCGATCCCGAAATCCGCGGCGGTCGCGCGCTTTGCCTTCTTCCTTCGCTTGGGGACAGTCCCCGCGGGGGATTGTCCCCCGGCCTCCTGTTTCGTGACGTCCTCCATATGTTTGGGCACTTCCCGCACCACGTCCTTCGCCGGCTTGTCCTCGCGCAGCCCGATGAAGCTCGGGTGGCGCAGGATCCCGTCGTCGGTGAATTGCGCGAAGGCGATCTCGGCGACCAGCTTCGGCTCGATCCAGTGCGCCCCCTTGCGCTCGAGGCGCGGGACCTCGACCGGCGCCTTGTCAACCGCGAGCGGTTCCATCCGCTCCATCAGATCCTCGATCAGATCGGCGTTGAAGCCGGTCCCGACCTTGCCGACGTAAGTCAGTTTGCGCCGATCCCGGGCGGCGAGCAGCAGCGACTTGAAGCCGCGGCGTTTGTCGCTCGTCGACCAGCCGATGATCACGAATTCCTGCCGCTGGATGCACTTGACCTTGAGCCAGTTGCGGCTGCGCGTTCCGCTATAGGCCGCGCTGGCCTTCTTCGAAACGATCCCCTCGCCGCCGGCCTTGCAGATTTCGCGGAACAGCGCGTCGCCGCGACCGACGACGTGGTCGCCGTAGAGGATCGGCGGATGGCCGCCCTCGAGCAAGGCAGCGAGCCGTCCCTTGCGCTCGATGTTGGGCAGCTTGCGAATGTCCCTGCCGCGGTCGACCAGCAGGTCGAACGCATAATAAGCGAGGTTCGCGCCGCGTTGCTCCTTGAGCGTCGACTGGAGCAGCTGGAAGCTCGGCTTGCCGTCGTCGTCGAGGGCAACGGCCTCGCCGTCGAGGAGGCAGCCGGCCGGCAGGCGAGACGCAGCCTTGACCAGGGCCGCGAACTTGTCGCTCCAGTCGAGGCCCTTGCGGGTCCAGGCGGTAGCGACCCCGTCGCCGACACCGATCAGCAGCCGGTAGCCGTCATATTTGAGTTCGTGGATCCAGGCGGCGCCGGGCGGAACGTCATCGACCAGGGTCGCGAGCTGCGGGGCCATGAAGGGCGGCGGTGCTTTGCCTGCGGCTTTCTTGCTCCGGCCCGTCTTTTGCCCGGCCGCTTTGTCCGAATGCCAGACGTCCTCGCCCGAGGCGATCTCGGCCATGGTCCGGCCGGTCGTCACGCTGGTCACGCAATTGTCGACCAAGGCGTCGCCGTCGGCGGCATCGGCGAAATCGTCGGTGACCTTCTTGAGCATCCACGGCTGGCCCTTCTCGCCGGGCCGCGGGTTCAAGCGAAACAGCACCCATTCGCCCTTCATCCGCTCGCCCTCGAGCGTGAAGTGCAAATGGCCCTCCTCGATCGTCTTGCTGGGATCCTTGCGCGGGTCCGGGACCCACCGGCCGCGGTCCCACAGCATCACGGTCCCGCCGCCATATTCGCCCTTGGGAATGGCGCCCTCGAACCCCCCATAGTCGAGCGGATGGTCTTCGGTCCGCATGGCGAGCCGCTTCTCGCCGGGATCGAGGCTCGGCCCCTTGGGCACCGCCCAGCTCTTGAGCACGCCGTCCAGCTCGAGCCGGAAGTCCCAGTGCAGCCGCGACGCCGCATGCTTCTGGACGACGAAACTGTCGCCCTTGCCCTTGAGCTTGCGCCCGCGCGGCTCCTTGGTCTTCGAGAAATCGCGCTTGCGGTTGTAGGTTTCGATATCGAGCTTGCGGTCAGGCACGCCTGACGAAACTCCCTAAGCGCGCTTGCGTGCCGGTTCCTTTTTCGCGGCGGCCTTCTTTGCTGGGGCCTTCTTGGCCTTGGCCGCTTTCTCGTCGCCGAGGCTCTTCTTGAGCGCGGCCATCAGGTCGATCACGTTCGAGCCCTTGGGCGGCGCCTCGTCGGGCTGCTCGATGATCTTCTCGCCCTTGGCCTTCTGCTTCTTCTCGATCAACTCGTGCAGCGCGTCGACGTAGCGGTTGTGGAAGTCCTTCGGGTCGAACTCGCCGGCTTTGCGCTCGATCAGCATCGAGGCCATGTCGAGCAGGTCCGGATCGGGCTTGTGGTCGCCGATCTCGCGAAAGAAGCCGGAGGATTTGTGGACCTCGTCGGCGTAGCGCAGCGTCTCGAGCAGCAGGCCGCGCCCGCACGGCTTCAGCGCCACGACATATTCCTGGCCGCGCATCGCGAGCTGGCCGACGCCGATCTTCTTGGCGTCGCGCAAAGCGTCGCGGAG
>DASRAY010000025.1:0-25849 GCA_035637935.1 Sphingomicrobium sp. | reverse complement strand
ACCTCGTAGGCGAAGTCGACGTGGCCCGGCGTGTCCATCAAATTCAGCTCGTAGCCCTGCCATTCGAGCCGCACCGTCTGGGCCTTGATGGTGATCCCGCGCTCGCGCTCGATGTCCATGTTGTCGAGCACCTGGGCGTTGCCGACCATCTCGCGGTCGGTCAGGCCCCCCGTGGCCTGGATCAGCCGGTCGGCGAGCGTCGACTTGCCGTGGTCGATGTGCGCGATGATGCTGAAATTGCGGATGCGGTCGATGGACTTGGTCATGCGACCGGCGCGCTAGCAGGTGGCGCGCGGTCCGCAAAGCCGCGCCGGGAAGCTCGCAAACCCCCTACCGACTCACGTTGATCGCTGTTAAGAACGCGTCATCAGCAGGGGGTTAAACACATGACCAAGTTCGCATATCTCGCGGGCGCGGCGGCCGCTGCCGTTCTCGTCACGTCACCGGCTTTTGCCAAGAGCTCGAAGGCGAGCTCGGGCGCCCAGGACCAGCAGCGCGGCACCGCGGAGATCCCGCGCTGCAGCCACAAGATCGGCAGCCTCGCGATCGTCGAGCCCGACAACCAATGGTGGCGCGAATTGAACCTCGGCAGCCCCGAGGCGATCCTTCGCGTCTTCGTCCAGCAGTCGGGCTGCTTCACCCTCGTCAACCGCGGCCGCTCGATGCAGAGCCGGGCAATGGAGAAGGCCCTCGCCGAGGACGGCGAGCTGCGCCGCGGCAGCCAGGTCGAGAAGAAGCACCAGGTCATCGCCGCGCAATATTTCATGGAACCCAACATCGTCTCGACTAACAAGAATTCGGGCGGCGGCGGGATCGGCGGCGGCCTCGGCGGAGCGATCGGCGGGCTGTTCGGCGGCTCGGCCGGGAGCGTCATCGGCGGCATCGCCGGCGGCATCAACGTCAAGAAGGGCGAGGCCAACGTCACCTTGTCCCTGGTCAACGCCGCGACCACCGAGGAGGAGGCGCTGACCGAAGGCTATTACCGCAAGCGCGACCTAAGCTTCGCCGGCGCCGGCGGCGCCGGCTGGTGGGGCGGCTTCGGCGCCGCGGGCGGCTACGGCTACCAGAACACCGAGATCGGCCAGATCATCGTGCTCGCCTATCTCGATGCGTATAAGAAACTGGTGACCCAGCTCGGCGGCCAGCCGGTGGTGATGGCCCCGCCGGCGCAGTAGCGGGCGGTTACGGGATCAGGATGATGCCGGCCCGTCGGTGGCGGTGCGCCGGGTTCTAGCCGCGCGCCACAATAGTGCAGCGCAGGCCGTCCTTCTCATACCTCACCTTCGCGCCCATGGCGGCGCGGGCGAGCAGGCGGGAGCCGAAGCCTTTGGTGGTGGGGGGTTTGACCGGGGGGCCGTCGTGCTCCTTCCATTCGAGGCGGAGACGGGTGGGGGTGTTCGCCGACGTCGCAGCCCCCTCTCCCGGCTCGCCTCGCGGCGAGTCCGACCTCGCCCCGCTGGGGAGAGGTGAGTCACTCCCCCACTCGATCGACACCCAGCCGCGCTCGTGGCCGAGGGCGCCGTACTTGACCGCGTTGGTACCGAGCTCGTGGAGGGCGAGGGTCAGCGAGACGACCTGCTGGTCGGGGAGCGGCAGCGGCGGGCCGGACAGGCGGAAGCGATTCTGCAGGTCGCGGAACGGGCGGATCGCAGTCTCGACCACTTCGTCGACCGAGGCGGTCGGCTGCTTGACATGCTCGTTGAGGAGATTGTGGGCGTCGGCCAGTGCCTGGAGGCGGCCGTCGAACTTGGCGAGCTCGGGCGTGGCCTCGCGAAACGTCTGGTTGGCCATCGCCTGGACGATCGCCATCGCATTTTTGAGCCGGTGCGCCATCTCGCGCGCGAACAGCCGCTGGTGATCCGCCTCGGCGCGCGCGAGCGCGAGCGCCGCCGCCTGGCGTTTGTGCTCGGACAGGCGATAGAGCTGCGAGGTGGCGAGGATCACGATGCTGACCGAAAAATAGCCGAGCAAGGTGTAGGCGCTGGGCCCGTCGACGCGCCACGAGCCGCTCGGGTCGAGCAGATAATGCCAAGTGAGGAAGCCCCCGACGACCATGGTCGTCAGCCCGCCGAGGAAGCCGGCGAAGACGGTCACGAGGCAGATGGCGATGACCACGGTTAGGAACGGCAGGACGTTCGGCGGCAGGCCGAGCGAATAGCGGGCCAACACCGCAATCTCCGCGGCGAGCAGGCCGAGGCCGATGTCGAGCAGATGGCGGCGGGCGGCCGCCCAGCGAAGGCCGGCGGCCGCAGCGGGAGTCTCCGCAGGAGACGCGCCGACCGCTGGCGACTGATCGACCAGGTTCACCCGACCGCAATGCACCCGCCCGGGCGCCGCCGCAATGACATGGACGTCAGTGGCCCGAGTCGCGGCATTGACGACTCACTGCTGTAAGCGCAGGGCTCCGGCGGGCCGCCTGTTCGGGTTGCGCACCAGCTTACATTCACGGCCGATCAAAAGCGTCTTCGTAAGGCGTTCTCCATCCCCCAGATCAGGAGAAAATTCATGGCCGACACGACATCGCCCGACGGCGGTGCGGACACCCTCGCGCCGACCGCGCCCGTCCCGACCCAGGAGCCGAAGCAGACGATCGTCCTCGGTCGGTCGGCCGGGGACGCGTCGATCCGGCCGTTCAGCTACCACGCGACCGACGACGAGCTCGCCGATCTGAAGCGGCGCATCGCGGCGACCCGATGGCCCGAGCGCGAAACGGTGAACGACGACACGCAGGGCGTGCGGCTCGATACGATCCGCAAGCTCGCCGACTACTGGCTGAAGGAGCACGACTGGCGGAAGGTCGAAGCGCGGATCAACGGCTATCCGAACTTCGTCACCGAGATCGACGGCCTCGACATCCACTTCATCCATGTGAAATCGAAGCACGCCGGCGCGCTGCCGCTGATCGTCACCCACGGCTGGCCCGGGTCGGTGATCGAGCAGTTGAAGATCATCGAACCGCTGACCGACCCCACCGCGCACGGCGGGACGGCGGAAGACGCATTCGACGTCGTCATTCCGTCGATGCCTGGCTACGGCTTCTCCGGCAAGCCGAGCGCGCCGGGCTGGGGCCCGGAGCGGATCGCCAGCGCCAACGCCGAGCTGATGCGGCGGCTGGGCTATACCAAATTCGTCGCCCAGGGCGGCGACTGGGGGGCGATCATCACCGACTTCATGGGGGTGCAGGCGCCGCCGGGACTCGCGGGCATCCATACCAACATGGCGGGGGCGATCCCGCCCGCGATCGACGCTGCGGCGTTCACCGGCGCGGCGGCGCCCGCGGGGCTCGACGAGGAGGAACGGCAATCGTTCGAGCATCTCTCCTTCTTCTACAAGCACGGCCTCGGCTATGCGCTAGAGATGGGGAACCGGCCGCAGACGCTGTACGGGCTGGCGGATTCGCCGGTCGGCCTCGCCGCCTGGATCATCGATCACGACATCTGGACCTATCGCCAGATCGCGCGCGTGTTCGACGGCGAGACGCTCGGCCTGACCAGGGACGACATCGTCGACAACATCACGCTCTACTGGCTGACCAACACAAGCGTGTCCTCGGCGCGGCTCTACTGGGAGAACAAGAATGCGTTCTTCGCTCCCAAGGGAGTCAAGGTCCCGGTCGTCGTGAGTGTGTCGCCGGACGACATCCCCGGACCGATCCCGCGCAAATGGGCGGAAGCCGCCTACCCGCAGTTGCTCTTCTACCGGAAGCATTCGGAGGGCGCGCACTTCGCCGCGTGGGAGCAGCCGGCGGCACTGGTCGACGACATGCGCAACGGCTTCCGGTCCTTGCGCTGATTCTGACGAAGCGGGCGGCGCCGGCGCGGGCGCCGCCCCTACGACGGGTGCAGGGCTGCCTCTCATCTTTCGCACCTGCTGGGCGGTCCGCCGCTCACTCAACTGACGGCGCCTACCCCCAGACGATGTTCGAAGGAGAATAACCATGACCGGACCGGGCCGATCGATCGGCACCCGCATCTTCCCGGTCGAATGAGCACAGTCGACCGTCGTACTTTTTGCGGCACCGCTGCGGCGGCGGTGGCCGTGTCACAACTGGGAGTGCCGGGCATGGCGAAAGCACAAGGTTTCGCGCCGCTGAAGCGCGTCAGGGCGGGCCTGCTCGACGTCAGTTATGCCGAGCTCGGCCCGGCGAGTGGGCCGCCGGTGATCCTGCTCCACGGCTCGCCCTACGACATCCATGCTTTTGCCGAGGTCGCGCCGCTGCTCGCGGCGAAGGGGCATCGGGTGATCGTGCCCGAGCTGCGCGGCTATGGCGCGACGCGGTTCCGGTCGGCCGAGACGATGCGCAACGGCCAGCCGGGCGCGCTGGCGACCGACACCGTCTAGCTGATGAACGCACTGAAGCTCGACCGCGTCGCGCTCGGCGGGTTCGACTGGGGCGGGCGGACCGCGGACATCGTCTCCGCCCTGTGGCCCGAGCGGGTCAACAGCCTGGTCGCGGTCAGCGACTATCTGATCGGCAGCCAGGCCGCCGGCCGGCAGCCGCTGCCGCCCGAGGCCGAGCTGCAATGGTGGTACCAATATGATTTCGCGACCGAGCGCGGACGGCTCGGCTACGATCAGAACCGGCACGACTTCAACAAGCTGATCTGGAAGATTGCGTCTCCGCAATGGAAGTTCGACGACGCGACATACGAGCGCTCGGCGGCGGCGTTCGACAACCCCGACCATGTCGCGATCGTGATCCACAACTATCGCTGGCGACTCGGCCTGGCCGAGGGCGAATCGCGTTACGCCAATGTCGAGCGCAAGCTCGCATCGAGCCCGGCGATCACCGTCCCGACCATCACCATGGAAGGCGACGCCAACGGCGCCCCGCATCCGCAGCCGGCGGCCTATCGCGCCAGGTTCACCGGCAAGTACGAGCACCGTACGATCACCGGCGGCATCGGCCACAACCTTCCACAGGAAGCGCCGAAACAATTCGCGCAGGCCGTGCTGGACGTCGCCGCGATGTGACCAAGGGCAGTCGCGCCCTTGCGCTCGCCGAAAAGCCTGTCATGGAGCTGTCGCATTCCGCCGAGAGAAGCGACTGACGGGGGCTTTTGAATGTTCGCCTGGTTTCAGCGCCTGCTGCCGAGGACAGGCGATTTCTTCGGCATGTTCGAGGCCCATGCGGCCACGCTCGTCGCGGCCGCCGAGGCTCTCGAGAAGCTGGTTGACGGCGGCCCGCGGGCCGAGCAGATCGCCGAGATCGAGAAACGCGAGCATGAGGCCGACGACCTCATCCGCGACGTCCTGCGCACCGTCCGAAAAACCTTCCTGACGCCGTTCGACCGCGGCGCAATCACCTCGCTGATCGGAGCGATGGACGATGCGATCGACGAGATGCACGCGGCGTCGATCGCGATCGACCTGTACGAATTGCGGACCTTCGAGCCGGAGATGAAGCAGATGGTGTCGATGATCGTCGAGGCCGCCGCGCTCACCACCGAAGCGATGCCGCTGCTGCGCGACCTCAGCCGCAACGGCGGACGGATCCACGGCATCACCGAGACGATCGTCGGGCTCGAAGGCGCCGCCGACGACGCGCACGCGGCGGGCCTCAAGAAGGCGTTCGAGCAACATTCGGGCGAGCCGATGCAATTCATCGTCGCTCGCGAAATCTACAAGCATCTCGAGCGCATCACCGACGCGTTCGAGGACGTCGCGAACGAGATCGACGGAATTGTCATCGACCATGCCTGAGCGGGCCTGATGCACGAACTCGCGCTGCCGCTGCTCGTCGGGCTGATCGTCACCGCGCTCGCCTTTGATTTCCTCAACGGGCTCCACGACGCGGCCAATTCGATCGCGACCGTCGTCGGGACCCGGCTGATCAGCCCGGTCTGGGCGGTCGCTTTCGCCGCCTTCTTCAATTTCGCCGCTTACTTCCTCGCCCTGCAATGGCCCCAGCTGCACAAGGTCGCCGACACGATCGGCAAGGGTTTGATCGACAAGGATCTGGTGACTCCCGCCGTCGTCTTCGGAGCGCTGGTCGGGGCGATGTTCTGGAATGTCGTCACCTGGTTGAAAGGGATCCCGTCCTCGTCGAGCCATGCCCTGGTCGGCGGCCTCATCGGCGCCGGGGTGGCCCATGCCAGCCTGACCGGCATTCAGTGGGCGGGCCTCAACAAGACGCTCATCGCGATCGTTCTGTCGCCGACGCTCGGCCTGATCCTGACGATGCTGATCATGCTCGCCACCAGCTGGATGGGCGTTCGGGCCAGTGCCCGCGGGGCAGAGCGGGCGTTCCGCGGCCTCCATCTCGTATCCGCCGGCGCTTACTCGCTCGGACACGGTCTCAACGATGCCCAGAAGACGATGGGCGTGATCACCGTGCTGCTTTATTCGACCGGCTATCTCCATGGCGACTTCGCCGTGCCGCATTGGGTCGCGTTGAGCTGCTACGTCGCGATCGGCCTCGGCACGCTGACCGGCGGCTGGCGGATCATCGAGACAATGGGCACGCGGATCACCAAGCTCAACCAGCACCAGGGCTTCTCGGCCTCGGCCGGAGGCTCGGTCATGCTGTTCGCCGCTTCCTATCTCGGCATTCCGGTGTCGACCACGCACACCATCACCGGCTGCGTGATCGGCGCTGGCGCAGCTCGCCGCGCCTCGGCGGTGCGGTGGGGCGTCGCGCGGAACGTGATGATCGCCTGGATCATCACCATCCCGGCGTCCGCGACCGTCGCCGCCTTGTTCTACTGGATCGCAAGCGGCGAGCTGGTGCTCGCGCTCGTCGTGGTCGACGCCATCGCGCTGATCGCCTTTGCCGCCTATGCCTGGCGCGAGCTCAAGCTCAACCAGCCCGGCTACATGCGCGCCGCCGGTTTCCTCGCCGCCCTTGGCTTGCTCGCGACGGCGATCGTCCTGTTGTACGAAATCCCGGCCTGAGGCCGGCCGTTCGTCGAAATTCATCGCCGCTCAGGCATCAGCCGTTGCGCGGCGGCGAAGTGCCGCTAATCTCCGGCTGGGGAATTTGAATTAATCCGGAGATTTCAAGCTGATGCGTTTCCAAAGCCGCTTCGCCCTGCTCGCTGCAGCGACCATTCTCACCCCGCCGGCCATGGCGGCGGCACCGGTCGCGAAATCGGTCCCGATCCCGACTCTGGTCAAGGAAGTGTCGATTCCGCACACTTTGTTCCGGCTGCCCAACGGGCTCACCGTGATCGTCCACGAGGACCACAAGGCGCCGGTCGTCGGGGTCAGCATATGGTACAATGTCGGGTCGAAGGACGAGCCGGCGAAGAAGACCGGATTCGCTCATCTGTTCGAACATCTGATGTTCAACGGCTCCGAAAATCTTCCGGGGGACTATTTCACCTACCTGCAGAACATCGGCGCGACCGATTACAACGGCACCACGTCGTTCGACCGCACCAACTATTTCCAGACGGTGCCGGCCGGAGCGCTCGAGCGCATGATCTTCATGGAAAGCGATCGCATGGGCCATTTGCTCGGCGCGGTCACCCAGGGCGTGCTCGATAATCAGCGCGGGGTCGTCCAGAACGAGAAGCGGCAGAACGACAGCCGGCCCGGCGGGCTCACCCAATATGAGCTGTTCGGCGGCCTGTTCCCGCCGGGCCATCCCTACCACCACACCACCATCGGCTCGATGGCCGATCTCGACGCCGCCAGCCTGGCCGACGTCAAGCAGTGGTTCCGCGACAAATACGGGCCGAACAACGCGGTGCTGGTCGTGGCGGGCGACACGACCGAGGCGCAGGTCCGGCCGCTGGTCGAGAAATATTTCGGCGACATCCCGCGCGGCAAGGTCAACAACCCGGCGATGGCGAGCGTCCCGACGCTGGCCAAGGCCAAGACGGTGGCGATGAAGGACAATGTCGCAACTACCATCATCCAGCGCTACTGGGCCGTGCCCGGGCTGCTCGACCGACGCCTCGCCGCGCTCGACATCGGCGGCTCGGTGCTCGGCGGCCTCGCCAGCTCGCGGCTCGACAAGATCATGGTCCGCAACGAGAAGATCGCGGTCGGCGTCAGCGCCGGACTGATCCCGCTGCAGCGCGCCGGCATCTTCAGCGTGAGCGCAGTGGTCAAGCCGGGAGTCGACCCGGCGGCCGTGTCCAAGCGGCTCGACCAGATCATGGCCGACTATCTCGCCAAGGGTCCGACCGCGGACGAGGTGCAGCGCGCGGTCATGAGCGAGGTCGCCGGCCGGATCCGGGGGCTCGAGGCGGTCGGCGGCTTCGGCGGCAAGGCGGTGACTCTCGCTGAAGGGCAGACCTTTGCCCACGACAGCGACTTCTACAAGAAGACCCTGGCGCAATATGCGGCGATCACGCCGGCGGTCGTGCGGACGACCATGAACCAGTGGCTGAAACGCCCGGCCCTGACCATCGTCCTGTCGCCGGGCGAGCGCCCCGCTTATGCCGAATCCAAGGTCGCGACCCCGGAACGCAAGTCGGAAGGGGCCGCGCCGCCGGTCAAGCCGAGCCGCGAGATCCCGCCGCTTCGCCAGCTCGCGGCGCTCGACTTCCCCGACATCGTCCATACCAAGCTCAGCAACGGGATCCCGGTCGAGTACGTGCAGCGCGGCGCGGTCCCGACGACCCAGCTGGCGCTGGCGTTCGACGCCGGCGACGCGTCGGACTCGCCGAATGGCCGCGGCCTGGCCTCGCTCGCCATGAGCCTGATGGACGAAGGCACGGCGTCGATGAGCTCGCAGGAGCTGGCCGAGGCCCAGGAACGGCTTGGCGCCGAGGTCGGCACCGGCAATACGGGCGACCGCTCGCTCGCCAACCTGTCGGCGCTGTCGGCGAACCTCGCTCCGTCGCTCGACATCCTCGCCGACGTCGTCCGCAACCCGGCCTTCGCGCCGGCCGAGGTCGACCGGGTCAAGGCCCAGACGCTCACCAGCATCGCCCAGCTGCAGAAGGACCCGACGCGAGTCGCCAATCGCGTGATGCCGGGCGTGCTGTTCGGCGCCGGCCATCCCTATGGCGGACCGGCGGGCGGCGACCCCAAGGCCATCCAGGGATTCACCCGCGCCGATCTCACCGGGTTCGAGCAGCGCTGGATCCGGCCCGACAACGTCAAGATCTTCATCGTCTCGAGCTTGCCGCTCAGCGAGGTCAAGCCGCTGCTCGACGCGCGCTTCGGCAATTGGGCGGCCCCGGCCGCGCCGAAGGGCGTCAAGAATTTCGCCGCTCCGCCGCCGCGGCCCGCGGCGCAGAAGATCCTGCTGGTCAACCGGCCCGGCGCGCCGCAGTCGAGCATCCTCGGCGGACAGCTGATCCCGGTCGACCCGCGCGGCGACGTGATCCCGCTGTCGGCCGCGAACGATGCGCTCGGCGGCAACTTCCTGTCGCGCCTCAACATGGACCTGCGCGAAAGCAAGGGCTGGTCGTACGGCGTCAGCGGCCGCCCGAACTACCTCGAGAAATATGTCAGCTATGTCGTTTCGGCGCCGGTCCAGGCCGACAAGACCGGCGAGGCGCTGGCGGCGATGAACTCGGACATCACCGCCTTCCTCACGGACAAGGGTGTGACCAACGAGGAGCTGACCCGGACCGTCGCGCGCAGCATCAACGAGCTGCCAGGCCGGTTCGAGGGCTCGGACGATGTGCTCAACGCGCTGATGGCGATGGACCTGTTCGACCGCGCCGACAATTATTACGAGACGCTCGCGCCCGAGTATCGAAGCTTGACCGCGGCCAAGCTCGACCAGGCGGCGCGCAGCACGATCGACCCGAAGGGCTTCACCTGGGTGGTAGTGGGCGACGCGGCCAAGATCCGCCCGCAACTCGAGAAGCTGGGCCTGCCGATCGAGGTGGTCGAAGCGCCGTAGAGCGGCGGTTCAACCGTCCGAGGGCTTGGGCGGGGTCGTCCGGCGGCGCTCGCCCTTGCGGCGGCCCGCGACGCGGCGCTCGCCTTCGGGGCGGCCGCGGTCGACCGTGCGCCGCTCGGTCTTGCGCCGTTCGCCCTTGCGGCGGTCGCCGACCCGGGGCGCGCCCTTCCGGGGCAGCTGCCCGGTATCGATGATGATGCTGGAGGCCTCTGCATGGCCATCGCGCAGCCAGTCGCGCGCGGCCTTCACCACCGCCGCCATATGCTGGCGGACGAACTCGCAGCGATCGTCGTCGGACAAGGCCTTGGCCTGATCGGGCGCGAGCCCGAGCGACTCCTCGATCGCCGCCCGGGTAACGCAGATGCTGCGCAGCTTGCCGTCGATCCAGATCTCGACCAGCGTCGTCGCGCCGACACTGCGGATTGAGTCATTGTCCATTACGCCCACCCCCAGGGCGCACCTTATAACAGCAGGCGGGTTAAGGCGTTACCCTCGTTACGTGGCCCATTTTGCGGCCGGCGCGCCCCTCGCCCTTGCCGTAGATGTGGACGTGAGCGCCGGGTTCGGCAACCAGCTCGGACCAGCGATTCACTTCGTCGCCGATCAGATTCTCCATGGTGATCAGGTCGCCGGTCCGTTCGGTCGACCCGAACGGCAGCCCGCAGATCGCCCGGATGTGCTGCTCGAACTGCGACGTGACGGCGCCCTCGATCGTCCAGTGACCGCTGTTGTGAACGCGCGGCGCGATCTCGTTGACGACCGGCCCGTCCGCGGTTGCGAAAAATTCGACGGTCATTACCCCAACGTGGCCGAGTGCATCGGCGATGGCCGCCGAAGTCGATCGCGCCCGCTCCGTCATGTGCCCGTAGGGGTCCGGGATCTGGAGGTGGGAGCGCCGAAGAATCCCGTCGCGATGGACATTGATGGGCGAATCCCAAAATACGTGCTCGCCATTGGCTGAGCGCGCAAGAATCACCGAGAATTCGCCTCCGAATTCGACGAATGCTTCTGCGATGGCGGGCTGCCGCCCAATCGCTTCCCATGCCGCATCAAGGGCGTCGTCCGGCTGGACCACGGCCTGACCTTTGCCGTCGTATCCGTAGCGGCGGGTCTTCAGAACGATCGGCCATCGCGAACTCGCGAAAAGCGATTGAATATCGTCTGGCGAGGAAATCTCGCGCCAGGGCGCGACGCGGGCACCGGTCGATTCGATGAAGCGCTTCTCGGCGGCGCGATCCTGGGCGATTTCGAGGGAACGGGTGCCCGGCCGCAGCTTGTCGCCGAGCAGCTTGAGCGGTTCGACCGGAAGATTCTCGAACTCGTAGGTGGCGACGTCGACCGCGGCGGCGAACGCGCGGAGCGCCGCCGCGTCGTCATAGGCGGCGCGCGTGAACCCGGCGGCGACCGCGGCCGCGCAGGGCTGATCGTGCGGATCGAAAATGTGGCAGTGATAGCCGAGCTGGGCGGCAGCCACCGCCAGCATCCGTCCGAGCTGCCCGCCGCCGACGATGCCGATGGTCGACCCCGGCGGAATCATTCCGGCGTTTCGGCGACGGAGCTGGTTTGTTCTTCGCGGAAGCGGTCGATGCGGGCGGCGAGCTGCGTGTCCGATGAGGCGAGAATGGCCGCCGCGAGCAGCGCCGCGTTGATCGCTCCTGACTTGCCGATCGCCAGCGTCCCGACCGGGACTCCGGCGGGCATCTGGACGATCGACAACAGGCTATCCATGCCCTTCAGCGACTGGGTCTCGACCGGCACTCCGAGCACCGGCAGGCTGGTCATCGACGCCGCCATGCCCGGGAGGTGGGCTGCTCCACCGGCACCGGCGACGATCACCCGGAGGCCGCGCTCGCGCGCCGAATGAGCGTAATCGTAGAGGCGCTTGGGCGTGCGGTGGGCCGACACGATCTTGGTCTCATAGGGCACGCCGAGCGTGTCGAGCATCTCGGCCGCGTGGCGCATCGTCTCCCAGTCGGAGCGGCTGCCCATGATGATCCCAATCAGCGGCTCAACTCCAACCAATGGCATTGTCCCGTCTTGAAGCAGTTGCCGGAGCGCGGTCGTTTAGGGAGAGGAAGTGTGGCATGCAATCGCCACGGCGACTCGCTGCATTTTCAGGGACTTGGATTCACGCTATGCCTTCCGATGGGGGACCGACCGGCGAGATGACCGACAGCCTGGCCGACATTTCGGATGCCGACCGCCTGCTGGCGGAGATCGGCCGGCTGCGCGCGCAAATCGCGCAGCTCGAGCAGCGCGTCGAGCAGCTCGATCTGCTCGCCCACCAGGACACCCTGGTCAGCCTGCCCAACCGCCGCGGCTTCATGCGCGAGCTCGAGGTGCTGGTCGACCGGGCCAGGCGCTACGGCGAAACCGGCGCGATGCTCTACGTCGACCTGGACGGCCTCAAGATGATCAACGACACGTTTGGCCACAAGGCCGGCGATGAGGCCCTGATTCAGGTCGCCCAGTTGCTGGTCGGCGGGGTTCGGCGGAGCGATGTCGTGGCCCGCATCGGCGGCGACGAATTCGGCATCCTCCTCGGCCATGCCAACGAATTGAGCGCGCACGAAACCGCTGGCCGGCTGGTCGACATGATCGCCGACTGCGATTTCATGCACGAGGGGGATGCGCTGCCGCTTAGCGTGGCGATCGGGGTCGCGGTGATCGGCGCCGACGATGAACCCGAGGCCATCATGGCCCGCGCCGACGAGGAAATGTACCGGCGCAAGGCGGCGGCATAGGGCGGTCCCCCCCCCCACGGCTTCGCCGCCGGGAGGAACCTCTAGCTCAAATCGTAACGCCTGATGGCCTTCAAATCATCATCGAGTTCGTAGACGATCGGCTGCCCTGTCGGGATTTCCAGCCCGACGATTTCCTGGTCGCCGATGTCCGACAGATATTTGATGATCCCGCGCAAGGAATTGCCGTGCGCGGCGATGAGCACGCGCTTGCCCGAGCGAAGCGCCGGCTCGACTTCCGCCTGGTAGCAGGGCAGCGCACGCGCGATCGTGTCCTTGAGGCTCTCGGTCCGCGGCACGTCGATCCCGGCGTAGCGGCGGTCGCTGCGGACGTCCCACGGGCTGTCGGCCGGCAAATCGGGCGGCGGGATGTCGTAGGAGCGGCGCCAGATCTTGACCTGCTCGGCGCCCACCCTGTCGATCATCTCCTGCTTGTTGAGCCCGGTCAGCCCGCCGTAGTGGCGTTCGTTGAGGCGCCAGTCCTTGGTGACCGGAAGCCACAGCCGGTCCATCTCGTGCAGCACCAGGTGCAGCGTGCGGATCGCGCGGGTGAGGACGCTGGTGAAGCAGCAGTCGAAGTCGATGCCGCGCGAGCGCAGCAGCCGGCCCGCGGCGCGCGCTTCCTCGATGCCCTTGTCCGAGAGGTCGACGTCCCACCAGCCGGTGAAGCGATTCTCGAGGTTCCACTGCGACTGACCGTGCCGCAGGAGGACCAGCTGCGGCATCAGGCGGTGACCTTTTCCTTCTGCTCGGCCGGAACGCTCGCCTTGAGCTCGGGCAGCACCGCGTGGAGCGCATCGAGGCAGGCGAAGGCGAGATATTTCGAGCGCTGCGGCGACCAGCCGTAGACCTCGTCGGGCAGGTCGAAATTGTCCTTGAACGGCATTTCGAGGGTCATCGACACGCAGCCGTAACGTTCGGCGAGCTGGGTGGTCGACATCGACATATTCGCTTCGCCCGGCGCCGGGACCTCATAGCCCTGCGCCCGCTGAAAATCGGGCGAGAGCTGCTCCAGCGTCTCGCTGAACAGGTTGAACAGCCGCGTCTGCCGCTCGGTCAGCGACGGGATGCCCTCGAAGCCGGCGAGGAAGTTGGCCGGGATCGCTTCGTCGCCATGGACGTCCATGGCGAAATCGACCCCGGTCTCGTCCATCGCATTGCGGACGCACAGCACTTCGGGGCTCTTCTCGGCCGATGGCGCATGCCACTCGCGGTTGAGGTTCACGCCGACGGCGTTGGTGCGCAGGTGACCGCGGCGCGAGCCGTCTGGGTTCATGTTGGGAACAACCCGGAAGGTGCATTCCTTGCGCAGCACCCGCGCGACCGGATCGTCCTCGTCAGTCAGTTTCTCGAGCGCGCCTTCCATCCACCATTCGGCCATGGTCTCGCCCGGATGCTGGCGCGCGTAGAGCCAGACGTTGAGATTGCCATCGCCGATCGACAGGCAGTCGATGTCCTGGCCGTCGAGGCTCTTGCCGAGCGAGCGGTAGCCGACGCCCGGGAGGCCGGCGATGGCGGTCACCAGATCGTGGTGCCGTTCCATCGAATAAGGCGCGAAATATGCGATCCACACGACGTCCTGCGGCGGGGTCAAAGTCATCGTCAGCACGCCGTCGGCGTAGCTGGTGTCGGAGATCCGGATCCATTCCTCGCGATCGAGGCTCATCACGCCCCGATAGTCGGGCCAGCCATGGGGGTAGGCCGAACCGGCGCAATTGGTGATGCGCAGCGTGACCTCGCGCCCGGCGGCTCCGGCGAGGCGGAAATAGAACCACTGGTAGAAGTCGGACATGTGGTCCTTGGCGATCTCCAGGTCGGCCCGGTCGCCGGTCTGGGACAGAACGCGGATGTTGCCCGCGTCGAATGCATTTGAGATGGTAAAAGCCATAGATGTTACTCAGGTTCGGTCGGAAGCCGCGGCTGATAGAGCCGCCTCGCCGATGAGGCAAACGCTGACAGCGCCGTGAAGGTTGTCCCCCGCCTGCGCTCACTCTAGGCACGGCCGCGAAGGGGGAAGACCGATCGCGACCGTCAAGGGCAGCGCACTCGTCGAGATCGTTCCAGGCCTGCTGCTGTGCGGGCTCATCGCAGGTGCAGCCTATCTGCTGCAGCGGGTTGAATTGGCCGCGGCGGGACGCGCCTGGATCGAGGCGTTGGTGCTCGCGATCCTGGTCGGCACGGCGGTTCGAACCGTCTGGACCCCCGGACCAAGGTGGAAGCGCGGCGTGGAGTTCAGCGCCAAGCTGGTGCTCGAGGTCGCGGTCGTGCTGCTCGGCGCGTCGCTCAGCGCGGCGACGGTTCTCGCCGCCGGCTGGCCCTTGCTCGTCTCGATCCTCGCGATCGTCGCGGGAGCGATCCTGCTGAGTTTCGTGATCGGTCGGCTGCTGGGCCTGTCGAAGCGCCTCGCCATTCTGGTCGCGTGCGGCAATTCGATCTGCGGCAATTCGGCGATCGCCGCGGTCGCGCCGGTGATCGGCGCCGACGGCGACGAAGTGGCGGCATCGATCGCCTTCACCGCCGTGCTCGGAGTCGCGGTCGTCCTGCTCCTCCCGCTGATCGGGGCGCTGCTTGGGATGACCGAGATCGGCTATGGCGCGCTCGCCGGATTGACGGTCTACGCCGTGCCGCAGGTCATCGCCGCGGCCGCGCCGATGGGCGCGCGCGCCGTTCAGATCGGCACCTTGGTGAAGCTCATCCGCGTGCTGATGCTCGGACCGGTCTGTGTCGCCCTGTCGCTGGTGTCGGCGAAACTGCGCGACGAGGACGACGATCCCCGCATCGAGCGCGGGCGGCCGCCGCTCCACCAGCTGGTGCCGTGGTTCGTGATCGGCTTCCTGGTCATGGCGGCGCTGCGGTCCGCCAATCTCATTCCCGCACCCGCCTTGGCGCCGATCGCCACGACGGCCTCGGTGTTCATGGTGATCTCGATGGCCGCCCTGGGGCTCGGCGTCGACGTTCGCACCGTGTCGCGGGCCGGCGGACCGGTGACGATCACCGTGATCCTGTCCCTGCTGGCGCTCGGCGCGGTCAGCCTCGGCCTGGTCCGGCTGCTGGGACTTTAATTCGCCTCGGGCGTTCGTTAGCGCCCGCGACATGAGCAAAGTCCCAGTCCTCGTCACCGGCGGCGCCGGCTATATCGGCAGCCATGCCGTGCTCGCGCTGCGCGATGCGGGTTGGCATACGGTCGTGATCGATGATTTGTCCAACGGGACGCGGGAGGTCGTTCCGGACGGCGTCCCCTTCTACCGAGGCAATATCGCCGACCGCGCGCTGATCGACCGAGTCTTCGGGGAACAGGCGATCGGCGCGATCATGCATTTCGCGGGCTCGATCGTCGTTCCCGAAAGCGTCGAGCAGCCGCTGAAATATTATGCCAACAACACCCTCGCGTCGCATGCGTTGATCAGCGCGGCGGTCAAGGCGACCATCCCGCACATCCTCTTCTCCTCGACCGCAGCGGTGTACGGCGCGCCCGAGCGCGTGCCGATCGACGAGGAGGACGCCAGGCTGCCGATCAACCCCTACGGCGCGTCCAAGCTGATGACCGAGCGCATGCTCGAGGATGCGTCGGCGGCGCACGGCTTCAACTATGGCGCGCTGCGCTATTTCAACGTCGCCGGCGCCGATCCGGACGGGCGCGCCGGCCAGATCGGTCGGGGCTCGACCCATTTGATCAAGATCGCGGTCGAGGCGGCGGTCGGCAAGCGCGACCATGTGGCCGTGTTCGGCAGCGATTATCCGACGCCCGACGGGACCTGCATCCGGGACTATGTCCATGTCAGCGACCTCGCGGCCGCGCATGTCGCGGCGCTCGAGCGGCTGATCGCTCGGCCGCAGGAGAATCTGGTGCTCAACTGCGGCTACGGCCGGGGGCTGTCGGTGCTGGAGGTGCTCGACGCGGTCGATCGCGCCAACGGTTCACCGGTCCGGCGCGAGATCGGGCCGCGGCGGACCGGCGATCCGCCGCAGCTGGTCGCCGGCAACCGCCGCCTGCTCGACACACTCGACTGGCGCCCGGCCCATGCCGACATCGACACGATCGTCGACCACGCCCTCGCGTGGGAGCGCAAGCTCGCCGGCCACGGCCGTTCGCCTTGACTTGAACGCGGGCGCTCTCTAGGGGGACCGCCGGTTTTAACGAACCTTCCGACAACCTTATTTACGAGAACGAGGCAGGCGCCCGGCCATGAAGATTCGCAATTCATTGAAGTCGCTCAAGTCGCGGCACCGGGACTGCCGAGTCATCCGCCGGCGCGGGCGCACCTACGTCATCAACAAGACCAACCGTCGCTTCAAGGCGCGCCAGGGCTAACCCCTCGCGCTAAACCTGCTATCCGCCCGGTCATGAGCTGGGCCGGGGGCATCCGCCAACTTCTCGACGATTATCGCGCGTTCGCGGGCGGACGGCTGTGGCTTGCGCTCGGCCTGATGCTGCTCGGGGCCTTCGCTGAGGGGTTCGGGATCCTGATGCTGGTCCCGCTCGCAGCGATCGCCACGGGCAGCGAAAGCCGGTTCGCCGGACTGACCGACTGGCTGCCGGCGGACCAGCGCTTCCTGGCCGTCCTCGCCTTGTTCCTCGCCGCGATGGGCGCTCGCTCGCTGCTGCTTTACTGGCGCGAGCGCGAGTTGGCCCGGCTCCAGGCCGGGTACGAAGCCTCGCTCCGCCTGCGGGCGGCGGCGACGCTGGCCAGGCGCGGTTGGGCATTCGCCGGAACTATCGGCCAGGCCGGGATGCAGACGCTGCTGCTGACGGACGTTCCGCGCGCGGCGCTCGCCGTTGCGCATGCGCAGTCGTTCGCGACAGGGCTGATCCTGCTAGCGGTCCAGTTGCTCCTGGCGTTGCTCCTGTCGCCGGCGCTGGCCGCGATCGCGCTCGCCATCCTGGTTCTCGGCTATGGGCTCGCAATGCGGTTCACCCGGCGCAGCGTCGCCAGCGGGACCGCACTGACCGAGCGGTCCGAGGAGAGCAGCGGAACGGGCTTCCGGCTCCACGCCGGGCTGAAGGCCGCTTTGGCGCAGGGCACGGTTGCGCAGTTTCTCGCCGAATATCGTGCCAGCCTCGCCCGCCAGCAGGACGAGATCGTTCGCTTCGCGGGCGATCTTGCCTCGGCGCGCCAGTTCGCGGCCTTCGGAGCGGCGGTCGCGGCGGTGCTGATCCTGTTCGCCGGGGTGCGCCTGCTCCATGTGCCATTCGCGATCCTCATTCCAAGCCTGGTATTGTTCGCGCGGACCGTCGCGCCGGCGCAAACGCTCCAGCAATCCGCGCAATATATCGCGGCCTATTCCGCCGCGTTCGCGGCGGTGGTTCAGCGGCTGGGGCCGCTCGATGAACCGGGCGCTGGGGCAGGGATGGCCGAGCCGCTCGAGTGGCGCGAGCTTCGGCTCGAAGAGGCTAGCGTGCGCCACGCCTCCGATCTCGGCCTGTCCGCGGTCAGCCTCACGCTTCGCCGCGGCGACTGGATCGGCGTCAGCGGGGCATCGGGCGCTGGCAAGACGACCCTGGTCGACCTCGTCGCCGGGCTGCTCGCCCCGACCTCGGGCCGCGTGCTGGTCGACGGCCGCGCGCTCGATCCGGTCGCGCTCGACGGCTGGCGCGCCGGTCTCGCTTATGTCGGGCAGGAGGGGTCGGTGTTCGACGACAGCGTTCGCGGCAACCTGTTGGCGGACGGCGCCGAGGCCGGCGATGCGGCGCTGTGGCAGGCGCTGGCGGCGGTCGGGCTGGACGAGCGGGTGCGCGCCCTCGACGGCGGGCTCGACGAGCGCGTCGGCGATCGCGGCAGCCGGCTGTCGGGCGGGGAGCGGCAGCGGCTGGCGATTGCCCGCGCGCTGCTGCGCCGACCGACCTTGCTGATTCTCGACGAAGCGACCGCGGCGCTCGATCCCGCGGGTGAGGCGACGCTGCTCGAGCGGGTCCGGGCGCTTGCGCCGAGGCCGGCCGCGATCATCGTCGCGCATCGCGAATCGACCCACGCTTATTGCGATTCGGTGGTCGAGGTCCGACATGGCGTCGCGGAGAAGTCCGGCGATTCGAGCGATTTATCGGGTTGAATCACCGTCAGCCCCGGTTAACGTCGGGTGGCGTACACAAGACCATGAGGAGTTTTGTGAGCATGCGAATTGGCAAGATCATGCTGGTTCTTGGCGGCGTCGCTTTGGCGGCAGCGGCCGGCGCGGCTTATGCGGCTCCGGCCGACAATCAGCCGACCCCCAAGGGCTGGAGCTACGAGATCAAGGACGGCAAGCGCGTCCCCAAGGGCAACCGCGTGACCAACCCCGACGGCAGTTGGCGCGAGGAGGTCAAGCAGGGCAATTGCGTGACGATCAAGGAAAAATCGGCGGCGGGCGAGTATAAGGAAACTCGCCAGTGCAACGGCGGCTAAGCCCTAGAGCTGGTTGAACGTCCCTGTCGGGCGCTTCTTGATTTCGCATTTCGGCAGCTCGGTGACGTCGACGTCCTTGCAGTCGCGCACCTGAGCGCTTCCGTCCGGGCCCGCGAAGATCGCCCAGTCGACCGCCGAGCCGTTGTCGTAGACGCAATGCACCATCCACATATCGAGATTCTTATATTCGCCGACGAAGCCGCCGTCGGTGATCCGCTTGCAGGTATAGCCGGCGTCGTAGATCGCGCGCTTGAGCGCGATCGCGAGATTGATCGCGTCGAGTTGGTGCAGCTGGTTCTGCTCTTCCGAGCGAACCTTGATCACCGGCTGATTGGTCGGCGCGCCGTCGTCACTGCAGGCGGCGAGTGCGAGCGCTCCGAGGCCGACGGTCAGCAATCGCATGGCACTCTCCTTAGTCATTGGTAGCGGATCCTAACGCGCGATGCGGCGGCGACGGCCCGGTCGACCGCATCGTCGGTCGTTTCGCCGCGGGCCAGCGCAATCCCCATGCGCCGGTTCTTGAGCGCATTGGGCTTGGCGAAGATCCTAAGGTCGACGGGCCGGCCGGGCGCGCCGAGCGCGAGCGCGTCCGCCACACCCTCATAAGCAATCGCCGTGCTGTCGCGGTCGGCGAGAATCACCGCCGACGCCGCCGGCCCGGCGAGCTCGATCGACGGGATCGGAAGCCCGAGAATCGCGCGCAGGTGAAGTTCGAACTCATTGGGGAATTGCGAGGCCAGGGTGACCATGCCGGTGTCGTGCGGCCGAGGCGACAGCTCCGAGAAGATCGCCTGGTCGCCGCGGATGAAGAATTCGACTCCGAAGATGCCGTGCCCGCCGAGTGCCGTAACGACCTTGCGCGCCTGGTTCCGGGCCGAGAACAGCGCGCCTTCCGAGATGGCGGCCGGCTGCCAGCTTTCGCGATAGTCGCCGGCCTCCTGGCGGTGGCCGACCGGGGCGCAGAACAGGATGCCGTCCTTGGTCGCCACGGTCAGCAGCGTGATCTCGCTGTCGAAGGCGATGAACTCCTCGACGATCACGCGCGGGCGATCGCCGCGCATTTTCGCGACGGCATGGTTCCAGGCGGCGCCGACCTCGGCTTCGCTTCGGGCGGTGCTCTGGCCCTTGCCCGAGCTCGACATGACCGGCTTGATCACGCACGGCATCCCGACTTCACGCGCCGCGGCCATGGCCTCCTCGCGGCTCTCGGCGAAGCGGTATTTGGAGGTCACCAAGGCGAGCTCCCGCGCCGCGAACTCGCGGATGCCGTCGCGGTTCATGGTCAGCTGGACCGCCTTGGCCGACGGCGCGACGCGCCAGCCCTCGCTCTCCAGAGCGACGAGGGTCGCGGTGTCGATGGCTTCGATCTCGGGGACGATCACATCGGGCCGGTGCTTCTCGACCGCCGCGCGGAGCGCCTTATCGTCGAGCATCGAGAACACCTCGGACTCGTCGGCGACCTGCATCGCGGGAGCATCGGCATAGCGGTCGCAGGCGATCATTCGGCAGCCGAGACGTTTGGCGGCGATGGCGAACTCGCGCCCTAGCTCGCCGGACCCCAGCAGCATCAAGGTGGCAAGGTACATGGCCGGGCGATAGCCGTAGCGCTTCTGCTCGGCTAGACCGTCGCGCGAAGGGGAGGATGGAATGCGTTCATTGCTGTTGATCACCGCCGCGGCGCTGCTGATCGGGGCGGCTCCGGCCAAGAAATTGCTGACCCCGACCGACATCGTGAACGGTGCGTCGGCGGGTGCGTGGCGGACAATTCCGGCCGACGATCTGCTGGTCATGGAGCTCAAGGGCGGGGGTCGGGTGGTGCTCCAGCTCGCCCCGCAATTCGCGCCGGTCCACGTCGCCAACATCCGCGCGCTGGCCCGCGGCAATTACTGGGACGGCGCGACCATCTACCGGGTGCAGGACGCCTATGTGGTGCAGTGGGGGCTGAACGAGAGCGACCGCGGATTCCCGGCCGGGGTCACGGCCAAGCCGCCCGCCGAATATACCCGGCCGCTCAAGGGGCTGGCGGTTAAGCCGCTGGGCTATGCCGACCCCTATGCGCCGGGCGCGGGCTTCGCGAACGGCTGGCCGGTCGCCTACAACGCCAAGGGCAATTGGGCTAACCTCGCCCATTGTTACGGCAGCGTCGGGGTCGGGCGCGACCTGTCGCCCGATACGGGCACCGGCGGCGAGCTTTATGCCGCGATCGCTCCGCTGCGCCATCTCGACCGCAACATTGCGGTGGTCGGCCGAGTGATCGACGGGATGGCCAACTTGAGCGCGCTGCCGCGCGGCACCGAGGCACTCGGCTTCTACAAGGACAAGGCACAATATGTGCCGATCGCGAGCGTCCGCCTGGCAAGCGACATGCCGGCGGCCGAGCGGCCGGCGTTCGAATATCTCGACACGAGCAGCGCCAGCTTCGCCCGATATCTACGGATCCGCGCCAATCGCCACGACGACTTCTACATCCGCCCGGCGGGCGGGGTCGATCTGTGCAATGTCGGCGTGCCGGTGCGGAAGAAAGGCTGAGCCTAGGCCGCCCAGGCGTGAGTCCCGCGGTCGCGGTTCTTGTGCTGGATGATCACCGGGCCCGGCTGACGGCTGGCTTCGGCGAGCGGCATCGCGGTGGCGCAAAAAGCGCATTCGGCCGACACCCGGCCGATGATCCAGTGGGTCCGCCCGCACCCGGGACAGTGGTTGACTTCATGCTCGCGGTAGACGGCATGGTAGCCGCGCTCGTAGGGTTTCCAGTTCTCGCTCACAGCAGTCATCGCTGACTTCCTTTCGCGGCCCGACCAACGAGCGACGCGCCGCGCGGTTGCACGCCCCTAGTTCGGATCGGCCTGCGCGAAGGTGGACCGTGAGTTAAATCGAGACGGACGGAAGCTTAGCCGCGGTCGTTGCCGGGCTTCAGGCCTTCGATCGATATGGGCTCGGCGAATTCGGCGCCAAGCTTGTCGCCGGCGGTCCATTTGACCACGGCGTTGGCGCGGTCGCGTCCCGGCAGGATCAGCCAGACCCGCGACCCGACCTCGAACTGGGCCTCGGCCTGGGCCATGAAGCCCTGCTCCGAAATGTTGAGGATCCGGGCCTCGATGCCCGTCGTGCCCAGTTCGCGGACGGTGGCGTCGAGCTCGACCCGGACGCGCGAGTGCTGGCGCCGTTCGCTATGGTCCTCGGCAATACGCGCCTTGATCATCGAGAAGCTCATCTCCCTCGACCCAGCTACTCCGCCGCAGCGGCGAACGACAGGCCGACGCGGCCGTCCCTCACCCACCGGACCTGTGCCGACACTTGCCCCCGGTCAAGCAGCTGGAGTCTAAGCTTCTCGCCGATATGCGGCACATAGGGAAAGATTACCATAGCGCCGGAGCCGGAGAGGTTGATCAGGCGGACGACGTGGTTGCGGCCGCGAAATTCGAGCACCGCGGTGCCCGAAGTGGCGGCGTGGCGCTCCTCCAGCCGCTCGTCGACCGAGCGCTTGACCGCGCGCGGGATCATTCCGCCGTCGAGATTGAAACCGGACGCCACGAGCCCAATCCTTCCCACAAGGTGACCCGAAGCTTTACCGTCCGGCCGCTTAAGGATTGGTTGTCGCGGCGACGGACATGACTTCCCCGGCGATTGTGTCCTCGGCGTCACTGGCGAGGCGCATTGATCGCGTGTATTGATCGAATTGTTGATGGGGAATTCCTGCAAAATGAACGGCTTGATCCTTCCGATGAAGGTGCGCTTCAACTCACTCGTCCTGTTCGCAACCCTCGCCGCGCTGCCGCTCGCGGCGCACGCCCAGAGCAGACCGGGTCCGGCCGCGCCTCCGGTGGTCGGCAAGCCTGTGGCCGCGCCGCCGGCCGCCGCCCAGAACCCCGCCGCTCCGTCCCCCGCGACTGGCCCGCAGCAGCCGGTTGAGCCGCCTCCGCCGCCGCCCCTGCCGCCCGCGCTGTGGGACCAGCGCAACGCGGTCGACCTCCTGTCCTACATCCAGCAGGTCGGCAGCGAGGGGCTCAACCCCGCCGACTACGACCCTGACGGACTGATGGCGGCGATGGCTTCGGGCGACCCGCTGCGAATGTCGGCTGAAGCGACCGACCGCTTCAACCGCGTGTCCTCAGACCTGGCGCTCGGCCACGTCAAGCTCTCCCAGCGGATCGACTGGCACGTCAAGGACCCGGACCTCGATGCCGCCGGGCAGGATGCGACGCTGCGCGCCGCGCTGGCCCAGCACAATATCGCGGGCGCGCTTCGCAACCTGCTTCCGACCCACCCGCAATATGCTGCGCTCAAGGCGGCGCTGGCGACGACTCCGGCGACCGACACGGTCAAGCTCAACCGCATCCGGCTCAACATGGACCGCTGGCGCTGGTTGCCGCGCGACCTCGGTTCGAAATATGTGATCGTCAATGTCCCCGGCTTCCACGCGACCCTGGTCGAGAATGGCGTCAACCGGTGGAAACAGCGGGCGATCGCCGGCAAGCTGTCGACCCCGACCCCGCAGCTCAACGCCACGGCGGTCGGAGTAATCCTCAACCCGTCGTGGGAAGTGCCCAAGAGCATCGCCCATGAAGCGGCCGGCAAGAAGGGCTTCGTGCCGGTCCTCAACAAGGACGGCAAGTTCGACCATTGGCGCCAGCTGCCCGGGCCCAACAACGCGCTCGGCCAGCTCAAGTTCGTGATGTACAACCAGTATAACATCTACCTGCACGACACGAATGCGCGAAGCCGCTTCAACGACGACGTCCGGGCGCTCAGCCACGGCTGCGTTCGCACCCAGCATATCGTTGATCTCGCGACCGAGCTGCTCGGAGACGACGGCGGCGAATGGACGCCCGAGAAGATCCAGGCGCAGCTGGCGTCCGGAAAATCGAAGCAGGCGAATTTCGTGAAGCCGGTCCCGGTCTACATCGTCTACTTCAGCGCGGCGGCGCTGAACGATGGCCGGATCGTCACCTACAACGATCTCTATCGCCGCGACCCCAAGGCGATGACTGCGCTCGGCATGAAGGACGGCGGAGCGAGCCTGGCCAAGCCCAAGCCCAAACCGACCGACCAGGTCGCGGCGCGGTAGAACCGCGCGACCACGGTGAGCCCGGCGCTCTATGGTATCCTGGCTTCATTTGCAGTGGTTCAGGAGGTGCCACTGACCGGCCCTCGGCTTCCTCAGCCCGCTTATGAGGAGGAACAAGCAGTTGAAGCATCGCGTGTCGTCGTCTTCGACGTGCTCGAGCGGACGGGCAAATGCCTGGTCAACGTGGACGCTAAGGACAGCATGGCGCTCCTGACGGCCATGCCAGGAACGCCAGCAAATGATCGGGCAATCAACAAGCTGCGGCGGCACTTACCCGATTGTCTCGGAATCGGGGTTCAAGTAACCAGGTTTTACGGGACGATCGAAGTTCAACTGAGCGGAACTGCGCTCATGGGCGCGGTCGCTCAGGCTCTCTATCGGGTTCAATTTGCATCGCGCCCGCCGAGCTCGCTCGCAATCCCCGCGTCGGTAGCTCCGATCATGCCTCCGGCAAGCGCTGCGAGCCGGCAACTGCTAGCGAGCTACGCATTCGCGCAGTGTCTCGCTAACGCGCACCCTGACGCGGTCAGGCGTCTGGTGCTTAGCAAGGTCGGGTCGAGAGAAGAGAGCGCGGGATTCTCGCAGGTCCAGCAATTCATGGGCCCGTGTGTTTACGGGCCGGTCAAGGCCGATCGGAATTCGTTGCGCTTGATGCTGGCCCAAGCTCTTTATCGTTGGTCGGTCACGGCAGCCGCAACCTCGGTTGCGCCAGCGAAACCTTAGGCCAGCTTGTCGGCGTAGATCATGCGGCCGCCGGCGAGGCGTTTCATCACCTCATACTGGTTCTTGCGGCTCATCGCGAAGCAGCCCTCGGAGCGGCCGAGCTTGCCGTGCAGCGGGACCATGTCGTCCTCGGCATACCAGGCGTTGTGGATGACGATGGCGCGCGGCTCGGCGTTGCAATTGCTCCAGTCGAGCCCGCGGACCTTCATCGAAAGCCCGTACTTGCCGTTGTAATAATCGTCGGTGACGTAGGTCCCGTTCGAGCTGGCGTAGGATCCGAAGTCGTTCGAGAAGCGCTCGACGAAGCCCGAATGGTCGGGGTCGGAGCCGCGGCCGTGGGCAACTCGGTAGCTGTCGACCTTGCCGCTCATCAGGTCGACGAGGTGGAAGCGCGGCTCGCTCGAGGGCAACGAGAAATCGACGACGGCCATCGTGTCGCGCGCGGCGACGCGGTGCTGGTTGAGCGCGGCCTTGGCGCGAGCAAGCAATTGCGGATTGATCGCGGGCGGAGCGGGCGGAACCACCGGCGTCTGGGGCGCGGCCGGAAGCGGCGCGAGCGGATCGACCCGGGTCGAGGGAAGGATCAGGCCAGGCAGCATCTGTGAGTTGGCCGACGAGGACAGGATCGCTCCCCCCGCTGCCATCGCGCCAAAACGCAATAGATCCCGCCTGTTCAACGACACTCGTACCCTCCCGAAACGAAGGGCACGGTTTATCAGTCAATGGGTTAATGGCGTATAACCCATTCGTTCATGTTGCTCCCCCCACCGTTCCGAAGGCTCGTTTCGCCGCATGCGAGACGATTTGCTAACGGTTGAACGCCGCGGAAGACCCTGCTACAGGCCCGCGCTCCGCCGAGGTCGCGCCTCTGACGGACGCTATTCCATACCTTAGAAGGGTTGTGTCGGGTTACATGCAGATCATCGTTCGCGACAATAATGTCGAGCAGGCGCTGCGCGCGCTCAAGAAGAAGCTGCAGCGCGAGGGCGTCTACCGCGAGATGAAGCTGCGCCGTCATTACGAGAAGCCGTCCGAGAAGCGCGCCCGCGAGCGCGCCGCAGCGATCCGCCGCGCCCGCAAGCTCGAGCGCAAGCGCGCCGAGCGCGAAGGCGCCCGCTAAGCCCTAGCGCCA
>DASRAY010000024.1:0-22556 GCA_035637935.1 Sphingomicrobium sp. | reverse complement strand
TCGTCGCGCGGCAGGGTCGACAGGCTGAACCGCGAGCGCCCGGCGTTGACCTGCATCTTGCCCTCGGCGGCCGAGAGCTCGACCTGGCTGCCTTCGGGCAGCTTGCGGATGATGTCGAACAAGGTGTGCGCCGACAGCGTCGTCGCGCCGGCCTGCGAGACGTTGGCGGGGACGCTCTCGTCGACCTGGAGGTCGAGGTCGGTTGCCATCAGCCGGAGGGAGCCGTCGTCGCGCGCCTCGATCAGCACGTTGGACAGGATCGGGATGGTGTTCCTGCGCTCCACGACCGATTGGACGTGGCCGAGGCTCTTCAAGAGTGTCGCCCGCTCAATCGTCGCTTTCATGTCGCCACAGCCCCTTCGCCACGCGTGTCGGCTCGTTATAGCGAGCCTTCACGCGCGCGGAAGTGGCTGTTTGAGCGGCGGCGCTACCCGCCGGCCTTGGTCGGCGGCGCGGCGGCCGGCTTGGCCGGCATCAGGACCGCATCGAGGTGATGAACCACGCCGTTGGAGAAGGTGTCGTCGGCCTTGGTCACGGTCGCTTTCCCGCCCTTGGCGTCGGTGAGCACGATCTTGTCGCCATCCTTGGTGGCGGTGACCGTCCCGCCGCCCATGGTTGCGAGGACGGTCTTGCCCTTGCCCTTGTCGATCGCCTTGTCGATGTCGGCGGCCATCACCGTGCCGGGAAGGATCAGGTTGGTCAGGATGCCGGTCAGCTGCCCGCGATTCTCAGGCTTGCCGTCGAAAGTTCCCGGGGGCGCCTTGTCGAACGCCGCGTTGTCCGGAACCAGCACGGTATAGGGCCCGGCGCCGGCGAGAGTCTGGTCGAGGCCGGCGGCCTTGGCGGCGGCCATGAACTTGCCGTCCTCGGTCAGGCCCGCGGCGATCGTCTTGGTTCCAGCCGCCTTCTGGGCTTCGGGGGTCTGGGCGTTGGTGCGATTGTCGGCGGCCTTGTTGGTGCATCCGCCGGCGGCGAGCAGGGTCGCCGCCAGGCCGGCCGTCAATATCTGGGTCTTCATGACCTTCTCCTGTGTCGTTCTCAAAACGAAATGGCCCGGCAACGCATGCCGGGCCACTCGTGATCCACTCCTGAACCAGATTTAACGCGTCTAGGTCAGAATCGATGCGACGATCGCCGTCACCAGCTGGGTCGCCGGGTCGACCTGGTAGATGTAGCCGTTGTTGTACCTGTACCAGGCGTTGGGCGTGTCGTAATAGGTCGCCCGATAGTCGTACGGAACGTTGTACGCGCTGTACCCGTACGGCAGCGGCTGGCCTACGCTGAAGCCCGGCGACAGAAGCGCCGCGACCGACGTGATCAGGCTCGACGACGGATCGTACTGATAGATCGCTCCGGGGGCGTACCAATAGTTATAGTCCGGAGTGTCGTAGTACATGCTGCGGTACTGATACGGCACGTTGTAATAGCCGTAGCCGCTCGGCAGCAGCTGCCCGACGCCGTAGCCGCCAGCGTAGAGCGGGATCACGTCCTCGACGAACCCGCTCATGCAATCGACCTGGTAGACGACGCCGTTGACGTAGCGGTTGCAGAGGTTGTCGTAGCCATATCCGTAGCCGGAATAGCTGCTCGGATAGAAGCTGTTGAACCCGTAATAGTCCGGCACGAAATAGTTCGGCGTCATATATGACGACGGGAAATAGCTCCCCGGCATGTAGCCGCCGAACGCGAGCGGAAGCAGCGCCGAGATCAGCGCCGAATCGCGGTCGACCCGATAGGCATAGCCGTCACCGAAGCGATAGAAATAATCGTCGGTGTCCGGATAGAGATAGCGGGCCGAGACCGGAAAGGTGTCGAAGGTGGCGAACCGCGCCGCCGTCGACAGCGGACTCCCGAGCAGCTTGGCCGCCTGACCCGGCGGCATGCAGCCCTTCGACAACAGGCCCGGCGGGCAACCGCCGACGCCCCAGCCGTGCGCCCGATCGCCGAAATCTTCGGCGCGAAGCAGGCGCGGACCATTGCGCACGTCACGAACGAAGACGCCGTTGTCGAGGCGCTCGATGCGATTGGCCCGAAGCTCATCGCGGAACATGTCGCGGTTGTGGGCCAGCTCGACCCGGTTGCCGCGAAGGTCGTTGCGGAAGGTCTCGTTGTTACGGACCTGGTCGAACCGGTGGCCGCGCTGACGCTCGAAATTCTGCGCCTGGCGCTGTTCGAAGCGGTTGCCGTGCTGCCGCTCGACATTGCGCACCTGGCGCTGCTCAAAACGATTGCCGTGCTGCCGCTCGACGTTGCGCACCTGACGCTGCTCGACCCGCTGGGTCCGCATCATGTTGCGATTGCCGTGCTCGGCGCGAACGGCCGAGCCGCCGCGGCCATGGCCGCGGTCCTGGAAAGCGAACGCCTGGCGCTGGCTCTGCCGCATGGAGAAGCCGCCGCCGCGCTGCTCGAAGCTGCGAGCCTGGGCGTGGCCGCCCCCGCCATGGCTCTGCATACGGAAGGCTTGGCCGCCACCGCCGCCGCTCTGCATGCGGAAGGCCTTGCCGCCACCGCCGCCGCCGCGGGCCTGGACATTGCCGCCGCCGCCGCCGTGGGAATTGCCACGAGTCTGGACGGATTGCTGATCGCCGCCCCCATGACCGCCGCCCGGCTTCGCGCTCGCCGGCATCGAGATCGCCAGTGCGGCGACACCGGCGGCAAGAAATAGCCTGGTCATCAGAATTTCTCCTTTCAATTCGGACAAACGGGCGGGCCAACGGCCCGTTCCACCGCTTGCCGATGCAACCGCCCATTATGGCGCTGCGGGATGAACCTCGGATTTCGTTGTTGTTCAGATACTTAGATTTGTTCCAGAAGCGCGACAAGACCGTCTACGTCACTCTCGTCCTGGTACAGGCCGAAGCCGATCCTGAGCACGTCGCCGCGCACGTCGGTGATGCAGTTACGCGCCTTGAGGTCCACGTGCCATTTTTGCGCGTCGGGGCTGCGGAAGGCGAGGAAGCGGGCGTGCGGCCCGCCATCGAGCGGGTTGAGCAGTTCCGCCCCGCCCAGCGGCGTGCGATCGAGGCTCTCGAGCAGGCGGGCCTGAAGGCCGGCGGCATGGGCGGAGATCGCCGCCGTGGTCAGGCCGTTGCCGCCCAGCGTCCGCTGCACGGCGTTGAACCGGTAGAGCGCCGAGGGGTCGAACGTCGCACCCATGAACCGGCTCGCGTCCTTCGCGTAGCCGACGCTTCCCGGGGGCAGGGTCAGGTCCTCGAACTCGGCGAACCAGCCGGTCACCGGCGGGCGGGAACCGAAACCCGGCGGCGCGTGGAGGAACGCGCAGCCTTCCCCAGACATCGCATATTTGTATCCGCCGCCGAGGTAGAAAGCGGTGCGCGCGGCGGTTTCGCCGAATGGCCGCTCCAGCGCCATGAACGCATGATAACCATCGAACGCGACCCACGGCCCGTCCGGGCGCCCAATCGCGGCGAGCGCGTCGACTGCCGCGAAGATCCGGCCGCTTCCGAACAGCAACTGGCTAACCAGAATGAGATCGTGGTCCCCGCTCGTCGCGGCCTCCAGGAACCGGTCGGTCAGGCTGTCGAACGGTTCGGCCGCGACCTTGTCGAGCGCGATCGTGCCGTTTTCCGCCCAGCGCGCGAACTGGCGCCGGGCGCTATGGAACTCGCCGTCCGTCGTCAGGACCTTCAGCGGGCCGTCCCCGCGCCGCGGGGCGGCGGCGATCAGCCGGATCAGGAAGTCGTGCGTGTTCGACGCGAACACGATGGCGGAGGGGTCGCCGGTGCCGAGCTCGCGCACGACATGGCCCTGCGCCTCGGGCCAGACCTCGTCCATCACCCTGTCCCACTTGTGGTCGGCAAGGCGCGCGGCGTCGTTCCACGCTTCAACCTGCCCTTCGAAGCTGGCGTCGGGCCACAAATGATGACTGTGCGCGGCGAAGTGCAGGCGGCCTGGGTCAGCGGCGAGGCTGCGCGCGAAGAGTGCTTTGAAGCTCACTGGGCCCCGAAGCTCAAAGGTCGGTCCGGAGCGACCACAGCTCCGGGAACACCCGCTTGTCGAGCGTGGCCCGGAGGTAGGGCGCGCCGGCCGACCCCCCAGTCCCGGGCCGGTTGCCGATGATCCGCTCGACCGTCAGCACATGCTTGTGGCGCCAGCCGGCGAGCGCATCGTCAATGTCGACCAGTTTCTCGGCCAGCTCGTACAGCTCGAACCAGCGGTCGGCGTCGCGATAGACGGCGAGCCAGGCATCGGCGAGCGCCGGGACCGAGCGGTCGCCCGGATCGAACCCGGCCCGGACCAGCGCGCCGATCGCGGCTTCGCGCAGGCTCGGCTCGGCCAGCGCGATTTCGAGCCGCGCGCGCTCCGCGCTTCCCGGATCGTAATGGTTGACGAAGTTGGGCTCCTTGAGGCCGAGGCGAAACTCGATTTCGCGGAACTGCGCCGACTGGAAGCCGGACGATGTGCCGAGGACGCTGCGGAACTTCAGATAATCGACCGGAGTGAGGGTCGAGAGCACGTCCCACGACAGGGTCATCACCGCCTGGATCCGGCTGATCCGGGCCATCGCCTTATAGGCTTCGGCGAAGCGGTCCTCGCCGATCAGGCCGATGGCGAACTGGAGCTCGTGCAGCAGCTGCTTCATCCACAGCTCTTTGGTCTGGTGGATGACGATGAACAGCATCTCGTCGTGGAGGTCCGACAACGGCTGCTGCGCGGAGAGAAGCTGGTCGAGCTTCAGATAGTCGGCATAGGTCATGCCGGCGGGCGTCGCGGTCATGCGCTCGCGCTTAGGGCAAAGCTCCGCGTCTAGGAAGCCGACGGCTGTCCGCCGGGCGCTGCTAGTAGCCCGGCGAGCTGCTGGTCGCGGTCCCGACGGTGCCGATGTTGCCGAACAGCTCGTCGAAGAAGCTGCGCTTGCGGCCCAGCGTCGGAGTCTTGCGATCGGTCGGATCGATCGCCGCGACCAGCTCCTTGCCGGTCTTGTCGATGCCAATCACGTTGCCGGCCTGGTCGAAGCGGACGCGGTAGACCGTCTGCTGCGAAACTCGCGGGTTGCGGAACGCGAACTGGTTGGTGTCGCGCGACACATAATACCAGTCGTTGGGCGTGAACTGGCCGGTGAACGACGGCCGACCGAGCGTCTTTTCGACCGACGCCTTGTTGTCCACTCCGGCTTGGATGGCGGCGGCCAGCTGCGGGTCGACCACCGCGCCCTTGTGCGCGCGGACCCCGGCGCAGCCCGCGAGCAGCGCCGCGGCCATCGCGGCCGTGGAAAGCTTGAGCAGCGCAACCTTCATCGTTCCAACCTCTCCTGGGTGCCGTGCGATCTTGCCTGCCGCCCGGTCCGCCTCATATGCGGCCGGTAAGCGGGGGCGCAACCCTGGACGGCACGCAAGGACGCTATGCTTCGATTCCTGTTCCCACGATTAACGGCCGACCCGGCTCGCGGCGCGGAGCTGTTTCGCTGGGTCGTCGGCCAGACCCGGGCGCCGCACTGGTACGTGGCCGGAGACATGGCCGACACGGTCGACGGGCGCTTTGCGATGCTCGCCACGATCGCGGCGCTGGTCATGGTTCGGATCGAACGGGATGGCGATTCGGATCCGGAAACGGCGGCGGCCCTGACCGAGCGCTTCGTCGAAGCGATGACCGCCGAGCACCGGGAAATGGGCCTCGGCGATCCCAAGCTCGGCCGGACCGTGCGCAAGCTGGTCGGTGCGCTCGCCCGCCGGGTCGAGCTGTGGCGCTTGGCGATTGCGCGGGACGGCTGGGTGGAAGCGGCGCGCAACAGCGCCTACGGAGGGCAAGAGCGGTCGGCCGATGCGCTGGCGCACACCGCGGCCGCGCTGCGCGACCTGTGGCTGCGACTGGATGCGACTCCCGTCGACGCCCTCGCCGGAGGGAGGATCGAATGACCGATCGCTTCGCCCATCGCCTGAAACTGGACGCGATCCGCGACGGCGACCGAATCGAGCTCATCGCCGACGAGACGGAGCGGCGAGCGGTCGCCGAGCGCCTCGGCCTGCAAAGCCTCGCCTGCCTGCAAGCGCACGCGACCCTCACCTGCAAGGGCGCGCTGATCGAGGCGGACGGGCGAATCCTCGCTTCGCTCGAGCAGCGCTGCGTGGTCACCGGCGATCCCGTCCCGGCGCATGTCGACGAGGCGTTCAGCCTGGTGTTCATGCGCGCGCCGGACAGCCGGTCCGACGAGGAGATCGAATTGGGTCCGGCCGATTGCGACGTCGTGTTTCATGACGGAGGTACGATCGATCTCGGCGCGGCGATCGCCGACACGCTGGCCCTCAGCCTCGACCCCTATCCGCGGAGCGCCGGCGCCGAAGCGGCGCTCAAGGAGGCCGGAATCCTGTCCGAGGCCGAGGCCGGGCCGTTCGCGGCGCTCGCCCAGCTCAAGAAGGGCAGCGACTCGGCTTAGCCGTCATGCTTGAACTTGTTTCAGCATCCATTGTGGAAACGGACGGAGGCGGGCCCGAAAATGGACCCTGAAACGAGTTCAGGGTGACGAGTTTCACTCGTCAGAAGGGGACGTCGTCGTCGAGGTCGGCGTCGAACGCCGCGGCCTGCGGCCGCGACTGCGCGCGCGCCGGCGCGGCTCCGGCATCCTCGAAGTCGTCGCTGAACGCGCCGCGGCTGCCACCGCCATCGCGGCTGTCGAGCAGCACCAGTTCACCCCGAAAGCGCTGCAGCACGATTTCGGTGGTGTAGCGGTCGTTGCCCGACTGGTCGGTCCATTTGCGGGTCTGGATCTGACCCTCGAGATAGACCTTCGAACCCTTGCGCAAATAGCTCTTCGCGACGCGCCCGAGGTTCTCGTTGAAGATCACGACATTGTGCCACTCGGTCCGCTCCTGGCGGTTGCCGTCGCGGTCCTTCCACTGTTCGGAGGTGGCGACCCGCATATTGACGACCTCGCCGCCGTTGTTGAGCGACCGCGCCTCCGGGTCCGCGCCCAGGTTGCCGACCAGAATGACCTTGTTCACGCCCGCCATCGCGAGTCTCCTCTTCCCAAGGGACCGCTATAAACCGAGCGCCACCGCCGTCCAGTAGTTAGGCGGCGGCGAGCCGGGCCGCCGAGCGGCGGCGATTCCAGGCAAAGCCGGCGAAGAGGATCGCAAGCGTGGCGAGCTGGGCGAACACCACCTCGCGCGTCGGAAACAGGCCGAGCATCGAGATTCGCGGCACATCGACTGGCGTAACGCCCATCAGCCCCGCTTCCTGGAGAGCCGCCACTCCCTTGCCGGCGAGCACGACCGCGAGAACCGCGACCAGCGCAGAGCTGTACGCGAAGAACTTCGAGATCGGCAGTCTCTGGCTGAATTTCAGCATCGCGATCGCGATCCCCGCGAGCAGGACGGCGCCCGACAAGGCGCCGGCGATGAGCGCTCCGACGTTCCCCTCGGCCGCGAGCGCGACGTAGAACAGAATGGTTTCGAAAATCTCGCGGTAGACGGCGATGAACGCGAGGAGGAACAGGAACGAGGCCGAGCCGCCGGCCACCGCATTGCCCATCTTTTCGCGAATGTAGCGCTGCCATTCATCGGCCTGCGCCTTGCCGTGCATCCAGATGCCGACAAACAGCAGGATAAGCGCCGCCAGCACAGAGCCGAAGCCCTCGGTCAGCTCGCGCGTCGCGCCGCTGACGGTGATCAGCTCGGTCGCCGCCCACCAGGTCACTACGCCACCAACCAGCGCGCTGATCCAGCCGTAGTGGACCGGGCGGGTCATCTCGGCGCGTCCTCCCTTCTTGAGGAACGCGAGCATGGCGACGACGATCAGCAGCGCTTCGAGCCCTTCGCGAAGGAGGATCGTCGCCGCGCCGACGAAGGTCGAAACCGCGCTCGACTTGTCAGGCGAAAGGGCGCTCTCAACCTCGCCGAACAGGGCATCGAGGTTCGCAATCCGCTGCTCGACGTCTGCCGGCGGCGCATGGGCTCCGATCGCCGAGCGCAGACCGGCCATGTCCTTTTCGACGCGGGCGAGCAGCGTTGCGTTGCGCGCGCTCAACGCGGCTTCAACCGGCTCGAAGCCGTCGAGATAGGCGGACAGCGCCAGCGATTTTGCCGTCGCCTGGTCGCCAGCCCGATACGCGGCGAGACTCTGCTCGAGGCGCTCGCGGGCAAGGCTCAGGCTCGAACCCTTGGCGCCGACCGCATCCGGATGGGCCCGCAGATAAGCGATGACCAACCCGGCCTTATTGGCGCCGATTCGCCCCGCGAGCTGCGATTCCGACAGCGCGCTGAGCGCGTTCAGGTCCGGCACCGCGGCCCTAACCGCCGCGTCCTTGTTCCAGATCAGCTTGCCTTGCCGGATCTCGGCATCGGCGTAAGCGAAGCGGCCGGCACGGAACGCAAGCGCCCATTTGTCCGCGTCAGGGAGCTGCGCGAAGCTCTGCATGGCCGTGCCTTCGAGGCCCTGGTTGATCACCTGGTACAAAGCGAACGGACTGCGCTGCCTGGCGCGTTGCCGATCGGCAAAAGCGATCGGCGGCGGATCGAGCTGTCGCGCCATTGCGGTCCGGGCATCGCCCCCGGCACCGTGGCAGCTGGCGCAATTCTGCTCGAATAACCGATCGCCACGGTCAAGGTCGGGGGCTTGCTTGGGCCCGAGCGGGACCGGGTAAGCGGCGAGCAAATGCCGCCCCAGCGCATGGGCGGCAGCGGCGACGTCCGCTGGGCTCGCTTTGGTTTCGACGAGTGACGCGAACTGTTTGCTTTCGGCGACCAGCGCCGCCTTTGCCGGATTGGCCGGCAGAGCGGCGATCTTGTCTCGAGCCGAGGCCGAAAACTCGCGCATTTCGGCATATTCCGAAGCGCTGACCACTTTGCCGTCGCGGACTGCACCGCCGTAATCGACGGCAAGATAGTCGAGCAGCTGCCAGGTCGTCTGCACGTCCGCCGTGCCGGCGGCTGGCGCGGGCGCCGGGATGAGGGCGACGACGAGGGCGAGGCTCAACAAGAAGCGGCGCAGCATAACCTCCGGCCTACCCTTGCTGCGAATGATTATCAATAGCCGCTCAGCGCGGCGGATAGCGCAACCGGCCGAAAAAGCGCGACGGGCTGATTCGGTGGTCCGACGACCCCCGCCACTGCGCCTTCCACTTCTCGAACTTCATCACGTCGTCGATCCGCCGGTCGAGGAAGGCGGCACTGTCCGACCAGCCCTCGCTCTGGTCGTCGAGCCAGGCGAGCAGGGTCGAGGCGTAGACCGCGCCGAGGGTCATGCGCTTGGTGTAATGGTTGAAGTCGGTGCTGGTATCGCTGGCGATGCGCCACATCAGGTCGGCGGTTCGCCACGACGCCTTGAGCGCCAGCGGCACGTTCTGGGGCATGGCGAGGATCGCCAGCGCGCGCCGCACCGCCTCGCGCGCCGGACCCATTATCTCGAGCCGCCGCCAGACCAGCGACCGGATCTTCTCGCGGACCTTCAGCGCCTCGAGCCGCTCGGGCGTGAACCACGCCGCGAGCTCGCGATCGACTTCCTGAAGGTAGAGATCGATCAGCCCGGCCTGGCTCTTGGGCATGGCGAGGCGCGCCTGGACCGGATCGATCCCGAGCTGCCCGGCGGCGCTGTCGACCGCCGTCCTGGTCCAGCCGTCGAACACGGCATTCTCACCGACCGCCAGCGCCAGGCGCCGGCGGAGCTGCTCAAGGGGACTCGGGTTCGGCATGCCGGCTCAACTGGGCTGCTCGGCCGGAGTCCGCAACCCCCGCTCGGGCAGCCGGACCAGCACCAGGGCCGCGGCGATGGCGGCGGCGCCGACCCAATCGAGCGGGGACAGGGTCTCGCCATAAGCGAGCCAGCCGACCAGCGCCGAAATTGCCGGCTGGGTCAGCAAGGTCAGACCGACGACCAGCGGCGGCAGCGAGCCGAGCGCATAGACCAGCAAGCCCTGGCCGAGCACCTGGCTGCTCAGCGCGAGGACGAGCACGAAGGTCCAGTTGCCGGGGATGACCTGTTCGCCGAGCGCGAGCGAGAAAGGCAGCAGCATGGCGGCGCCGAAGGCGCTGGCGATGAACAGCATGGGCAGCGCCTGGAGCGACTGGCGGGCGCGCTGAACCGCAATCAGATAGCCGGTGTAGAGAATGCCCGCGAACAGGGCGAGGAGGTCCCCGCGCACGTGGCTGAGCGAAAGCTCGGCGCTGCTCCCCATCAGCAGCCCCGCACCGAGCGCCGCGAGGCCCAGCGCGCCGGCCTGCACGGGTGACGGCCGCTGCCGCGCCAGCCACAGGCCCCAGGCAGCGAAGATCAGGCTCGAGGTGTTGCCGAACAGCGTCGCGTTGCCGAGCTTGGTCAGGTGGATGCCGACATGCCACGCCGCAAGGTCCGCGGCGAAGAAGAAGCCGGCGACGGCCGCGATCGCGGCCAGGCGGCGCCCCGGCCAGTGGACCGCCTGGCCCGTCAGCCGGGCGATCACGAACAGAAACGGCAAGGCAAGCCCGAGCCGCCAGAAGCCGGCTGCGACCGGTCCGACGTCGGCCAGGCGCACCAGCCACGGGCCAAAGGCAAGCGCGGTGCTGCCGATCAGCAAAGCGGGGAAGGCGAAACGGTGGTGGTGGGGCCTGCTCACGCGGCTGCGATTAGGAGGCGCAGAGCGCTTCGGGAAGCTGCAACCGCACGCTCGGCTCATAGGTCCGGCTTATGGTCGCCCAACACTAGGGCGCGTATTTTTCCCTAAGCTCGAACAGCGACAGCGCGGCCTTCGCGGCGCCGCCGCCCTTGTCGCCCTGCGACGGGTCGGCCCGGACCACGGCCTGATTCTCATCCTCGACCGTGAGGATTCCGTTGCCGATCGCAATGCCCTGCAGCGTCAGGTCCATGAGGCCGCGCGCGCTTTCGTTCGACACGACCTCGAAATGATAGGATTCGCCGCGAATGATGACCCCGAGCGCGACGAACGCGCAATAGCGGCCGCTGCGGGCGGCCAGCGCGATCGCACCCGGCAGCTCGAGCGCACCGTTGACGGTCAGCGTCTCGTGGGCGTGGCCGGCGGCCTCGATCGCCGCCCGCGCGCCGGTGAGCAGCATGTCGTTGAGATGCGGATAGAAGCGCGCTTCGACGAGAAGGACCGTGGCCATCTATTCTGCTCCCCCGATGGGAGCGGACGCGATCGGCCGCTCCTCGACGATTGCCAGACCATAGCCGGACAGGCCGACCGGCGCATGGCGCGTATTCGACAGCAGGATCATGTCATGGATTCCGAGCGCGGCAAGGATCTGCGCGCCGGTGCCGTAGCCGCGCACCGCGTCGCCGGCTTCGACCGGCTTGCCCGCGCGCAAGTCGATCGAGCGCGACAGCGAGCCGGGCGCGGCGGCATGCAGGGTAACCACGACTCCCGAGCCTTCGTGCTCGATCATCCGCATCGCGCCCTGCAGGACGCCCGAGCGGGCGCAGGATTCGCCGAGAACGTCGGCGAACAGGTCGAGGCTGTGCATACGGACCAAAACCGGCCGATCGGTGTCGAGCGTGCCGTGGACCAGCGCCAGCTGCTCCTCCCCGCTGGCCTTGTCGCGGAACACCTGGGCCTGCCAGTCGGCGCCGCTGGACGCCTTGAACGGCGCCGCTGCGACCCGCTCGACCAGATGGTCCTTCTTGAGCCGGTAGGCGATGAGGTCGCGGATCGTCCCGATCTTGAGGCCGTGGGTCCGGGCGAAGTCCATCAGATCCTCGAGCCGGGCCATGGTTCCGTCCTCGCGCATGATCTCGCAGATCACGCCGCTCGGGTTGAGCCCGGCGAGGCGCGAGACGTCGACCGCCGCTTCGGTGTGGCCGGCGCGGACGAGCACGCCGCCGGGCCGGGCGATCAGCGGGAAGACGTGACCGGGCGAGACGATTGCGTCGGGCCCGTTGGAGGCATCGATCGCGACCGCGACCGTGCGCGCGCGATCGGCCGCGCTGATCCCGGTCGAAATCCCGTCCCTGGCCTCGATCGAGACGGTGAAGGCGGTCTCGTTGCGGCTGCGGTTGGTGCGGGTCATCGGCTCGAGCCCGAGCTGATCGGCGCGATCCTTGGTCAACGCGAGGCAGATCAGGCCGCGGCCGTGGCGGGCCATGAAGTTGATGGCGTCCGGGGTGGCCATCTGCGCCGGGATGACGAGGTCGCCCTCATTCTCGCGGTCGTCGTCGTCGACCAGGATGAACATCCGCCCGTTGCGCGCCTCGTCGATGATCGCCTCGGGGCCCACCAGCACGTCGGTGCCGCGCTGGATCAGTTTCTCGAGACGCGTGAGCGTGTCCGCGGTCGGGTTCCACTCGTCCGAGCCGAGCTTGCGCAGGCTGTTCGGGTGAAGCCCGGCGGCGCGGGCGAGACCGGCGCGGCTGACTTCGCCGGTGGCGATGATGGCTTCGAGCCGTTCGATCAAGGTGGTGCTCATGGGCGCGATATATCACACTGCAATGTGATAAAAAGGAGGAACATATCCGTTCCTACTGTGATCGGGCTGCCAGCATCCGGTCGATATAGCGCGCGAGGACGTCGACCTCTACATTAAGCTGTTGTCCGCTCTGGATATCTCCCAGAGTCGTCTCGTGCGCGGTGTGGGGGATGATGTTGACCGAGAATTCGGTTCCGTCGGCCGCGTCCTGGACCGTGTTGACGGTCAGCGACACCCCGTCGAGCGCGATCGAGCCCTTGGGCGCGATCATCGCCGCCAGGTTGCGCGGGGCGCTGATCCCGAGGCGGACCGAATCGCCCTCGGACGCCGCCGTGGTCACGGTCGCGACCGCGTCGACATGGCCGGTCAGGATATGCCCGCCGAGCTCGTCGCCCAGGCGCAGCGAGCGCTCAAGGTTGAGCTTCGCCCCTTCGCGCCAGTGATCGGCCGCCGTGCGCGACGTCGTCTCGGCCGAGACGTCGACCGCGAACCAGTCGTCGCCCTTGTCGACGACCGTCAGGCACACGCCGGAGCAAGCGATCGACGCGCCGAGATCCACGGTCGCAAGGTCGTAGCCGGTCGCGATTTCGAGCCTCAAGTCGCCGCGCTGCTCGGCCTTGCGGACGGTGCCGACGTCGGTGACGATCCCGGTGAACATGGCTGCCGCCTAGCCCTGCCGGACGCGCTCGTAAACTTCGAGCCGGTCGACGCCGAGGCGGCGCTCGTCGACCATCGCCCAGCGGCCATGGGCGTCGGCGATCGCGTCGAGGCCGACATAGCCGAACGACGACTTGCCCTCGCCGACGATGATCGGCGCCCGGTAGATCAGGATGCGATCGACTAAATCCTCGGTCAGGAAGGCGGTCGCGGTGGCCGATCCGCCCTCGACCAGCAGGTCGTTGACGTCATGAAGTCGGCACACATCCTGCGGATTTCCAAGGGTTTCCCAACCGTCCACCGATTCGCCGCGAGTCAGCAGCGCGCGCCGCGGCGAGCGCCCTTCCAGACCCGGGAGGCGGACGTCGAGCCCGGGCTGGTCGGCGAGATAGGTGCCGCGGCCGACCAGGATCATGTCCGAATGCGCGCGTTCGAGATGGACGTGGCGGCGCGCGTCCTCGCCCGTGATCCATTTCGATTCGCCGGAGGGCAGCGCGATCTTGCCGTCGATCGACAGAGCGAGCTTCAGCGTGATTCGCGGCCGTCCGAGCTGCAGGCGCGTGAGCCAGCCGGCGAGCGACCGCCTGGCCGCCTCGCGGCCGACGCCGAGCTTCACCTCGATCCCGGCCGCGCGAAGGCGGCGGACGCCCTTGCCTGACGTGCGCGGGTCGGGATCCCTGAGCGCGATCACCACCCGTGCCGGCTGCGCCTTCGCCAAAAGCTCGGTGCAGGCCGGCCCGCGTGGACTGTCATGAGCGCAGGGCTCGAGCGTGACGTAGACCATGGCGCCCTTCGCGCGCTTACCGGCCTGATCGAGCGCCACCGCCTCGGCGTGGGGCCGGCCGCCGCGCGCCGTCGCGCCTCGGCCGACGATCTTTCCCGAGGGTGAAACGATGACGCAGCCGACGTTGGGATTGGGAGCGCTGCGCCCGCGCGCGTCTTCGCCGAGCGCCAGCGCCTCCGCCATCCACTTGGCGTCGTCAGTCAATCCCGAGTCTCTTCTCGAGCCTCTGGAACTGGCGCTGCTTCTCTTTCTCGCCGGCCTCCTTCGCCGCCTGTTCCTTCTTCTGGTCGGCGATGATGTCGGCGTCGGTCCGGTTGGCGGCGTAGAGCTCGACGTAGGTCGGGGTCGGAGTCGGGTCGAGACCCATCTTCGTGTCGACAATGAACTCGATGACGATGATCGTCGTCACCAGCAGCGCCAGCGCGGCGCTGATGCGCTGCTCACGGCTGCTGTGGCGGAAGACGGCGAGAAGGTCGCGGATCGCCGCGCGCGGGCTCGACGGCTGGGGGAACCAGGACATGGCGATGAAAATAGGGCTGGCGGTGGGGTTCCGCCAGCCCGTTGCTCGACGCGGGTTCTTTAGCCGTCGAGCTGGAAGCGGAGCGTGATGACCGCGGTCGAGGCGATCGCCCGCCCGTCCTCGCTCGCCGGCTTGTAGCGCCAGCGGGCGAGCAGGTGCCGCCGCGCGGCGGCGAGGAAGACCGGGTCGGCCCGGCCGACCGGCTCGACCGCGATGACCCGGCCGCGCTCGTCGATCGTCAGCCGAAGCGTCAGGCTGGCCTCCTCCTCGGTGATCAGCTTCGACGAGGGATAGGGCGGCTTGAGCTCCTCGCCCGAGGTCAGCAGCTGGGCGCCGAGCTTCACCGGATAGGGCTTCGGCAGCGGCGTGATCTCGGGAATGACGAGGGCGTTCCCGCCGCCCAGAGTCCCGGTGTTGAAAGCGGTCGATGGGGTGGGGCCGTCCGGGTTGTCCCGCACCGGGAGCGGCGCGATTTGGTCGACGTTGGTGACGGTCGAGTCGGTGGGCCGCGGAACCGGCGGCGCCGGCGGAGTGGGGGGCGGCGGATCCGTCGGCCTGGGCACGTCGAAGATGTCGATGGGCGGGCGGGGGATGATCGGCGGCAAGTCCATCTTCGCGCTCATCACGGCGGCGATCCCGGCGACGTGAATGGCGATGATCACCAGCATCGCATTGGGATAGGGGCGGCGCTCAACGGGGGCGGGGCGGTTTGCGGCGTAAGCGAGCATATAATCCTCCTTCACGCGGTGCTGATGAACGCAATGTTACATCATTACATTCGTTCCGCAAGAGAGAAATTTTCGGCCCGTTTCGACACACCTCGCGGGGAGTGGCC
Organism: Sphingomicrobium sp.; assembly: GCA_035637935.1. Taxonomy (GTDB): domain Bacteria; phylum Pseudomonadota; class Alphaproteobacteria; order Sphingomonadales; family Sphingomonadaceae; genus Sphingomicrobium. The sequence continues at coordinate 7,410 of DASRAY010000024.1, read as the reverse complement.
GCGGCTTTCCGGCCTCGTGGCGGACTATCGCTTGGCGGCGGCCTCCAGGCGGCGCAGCGCGCGGGCCTTGCCCATGCGCGCGAGCAGGCCGGCCATCTCCGGTCCGCTCTCGCGCCCGGTCAGCGCCAGCCGCAGCGGATGGAACAGCTCGCGGCCCTTTTTGCCGGTGGTCCGCTTGAGCTCGTCGGTCAACTCGCGCCAGGTCTCGGCCGACCAGTCGAGATCGCCCGCCACCGACCCCGCCTCCTTCAGCAGCAGCCGCTCGTCGTGGCCAAGCGCGGGCGGCGCGATGTCGCCGTCGAGCACGTCGCGCCAGCCGGCGAAGTCGGCGAGCCGCTCGAGGTTCGGGCGAAGCAGTAGCCAATCCGCTTCGCTCGTCCCGGACGGCAGCCGGTCGCGCACTGCCTCGAACGGCAGCGCATGCATCAGCCGGGCATTGACCAGCTCGACCTCGTGCGGGTCGAAATGCGCCGGCGCCCGGCCGAACGTAGCAAAGTCGAACGCCTCCGCCAGCGCGCCGAGGCTGGTCAGCGGCTCGACCGGCTGCGCGGTGCCGATTCGCGCCAGCACGTCGAGCAGCGCGATCGGCTCGACGCCCTCCTCGCGCAAATGCGGCGCGCCGTAGGAGCCGAGGCGCTTCGACAGCTTGCCCTCGGCAGCGACCAGCAGCGCCTCATGCGCGAACTCGGGCGGCGTGGCGCCCAGGCTCAAGAACATCTGGATCTGCGCCGCGCTGTTCGAGACGTGATCCTCGCCGCGCACGACATGGGTGACGCCAAGGTCGACGTCGTCGATCACGCTCGGCAGCAGGTACAGCCAGCTGCCGTCTTCGCGGCGAACCACGGGATCGCTGAGCAGCTTGGGGTCGAACCGCTGCTCGCCGCGGATCAGGTCCCGGAACACGATCGGCTCGCCGTGGTCGAGCTTGAAACGCCAGTGCGGCGCACGGCCCGCGGGCACCGGCGCGTCGGCAGGCGGTCGCTCATAGACCGGCGGCAGCCCGCGACCGAGCAGGACCTTGCGGCGCAGGTCGAGCTCCTCCGGAGTCTCGTAGCAGGGATAGACCCGCCCGGCCGCCTTCAGCCGCTCGAACTCGCGCTCGTAAAGGTCGAACCGCTCCGACTGACGGACGATCCGGTCGGGCTCGAGGCCAAGCCAGGTTAGATCGTCGCGGATCGCTTCGTCGAACTCGGCGGTCGAGCGTTCGCGGTCGGTGTCGTCGATGCGGAGGATGAAGGTCCCACCATGCTTCCGCGCAAACAGATAATTGTGCAGCGCCGCACGGATGTTGCCGACATGCAGCCGGCCCGTCGGCGACGGCGCGAAGCGCGTGACGACCGTCATTTCGGTCCGGTGTGGAAGAAGTTGCTGATCGGGTAGCGGCGGTCGCGGCCGAAGTTGCGGCTGCCGATCTTGACCCCTGGCGGGGCCTGGCGCCGCTTATATTCGGCGCGCAGCAGCTTCGTCTCGATGTCGGCGACCAGCGCAACCTCCGCGCCGGTGGCGTTGGCCACCTCCGTCACCGACAGTTCCTTGTCGACCAGGCCTTCGAGGATGCGGTCGAGGACGGAATAAGGCGGCAGGCTGTCCTCGTCCTTCTGGCCCGGGCGGAGCTCGGCGCTCGGCGGCTTGGTGATCACCCGCGCCGGCATCACTGCGCCGGCCGGCCCGAGGGCGCCCTCCGGCTTGTTGTGATTGCGCCACCTGGACAAGGCGAACACCATCGTCTTGTAGGCATCCTTGAGCACCGAATAGCCGCCGGCCATGTCGCCGTAGAGCGTCGCATAGCCGACGCTCATCTCGCTTTTGTTGCCGGTGGTTAGAAGCATTTCGCCGCCCGAGTTGGACAGCGCCATCAGCGCCACCATGCGCAGCCGGGCCTGGACATTCTCGGCGGCAGGCCCCTGAAGTTGCGGAAGCATAGCGTCGACCGCGGCGACCGCCGGAGCGATCGGGACGACGTCATGACGGCAGCCGAGCAGCCGGGCGCACTCGCGCGCGTCCGCGAGGCTCTCCTCGCTGGTATATTTCGACGGGAGCATCACGCCGCGGACCCTGGCCGGGCCGAGCGCGTCGACCGCCACCGCGGCCGACAGGGCGCTGTCGATCCCCCCCGACAGGCCGAGAATCACGCCCGGAAAGCCGTTGCGCGTCACATAATCGCGCAGCCCGACGACCATCGCCTGGTAGACGTCTTCGGGGAAGGCATCGAGCGCGTGGTTCTCGCGGGTCAGGCAGCGCCAGCCCTCGGGCGTGCGCTGCCAGTCGGTGACGATCAGCGCTTCGTCCCAGTCGCACAGCTGGACCACGCGCTCGCCGTCGGGGTGGATGACGAACGACGAGCCGTCGAACACCAGCTCGTCCTGGCCGCCGACCCGGTTGAGATAGGCGACCGGGAGCCCGGTCTGGACGGCGCGGCTGCGCACCAGCCGGTAGCGGATGTCGTCCTTGTCGAGCTCGTAGGGGCTGCCGTTGGGCACCAGCAGGATTTCCGCGCCGGCGTCGGCGAGGTGGCCGCAGACCACTTCCTGCCAGATGTCCTCGCAGATCGGGACGCCGATCTTCACCCCCTTATATTCGAGCGGCTCGGGCAGCGGACCGGAGGCGAAGACGCGTTTCTCGTCGAACGTGCCGTAATTGGGCAACTCGCGTTTCAGGGTCCGGCCGATGACCCGGCCGCCGTCGGCCAGCAGGAAAGCGTTATAATTGAGCCCGCCGTCGTTGATCACCGTGCCGATCAGCAGCGCCGGCCCCGGCTCGGCGGTCGCATCGACCAGCCGCTCGGCGCATTCCATCGTCCGCCGGACGAATTCGGGCTTCAGCACGAGGTCCTCGGGCGGATAGCCGACCAGCTGCAGCTCGGGGCACAGCAGCAGCTCAGCCCCCTCGGCTGCGGCCTTGCGGCGCATGTCGAGCACCGCCGCGGCATTGCCCTCGAGGTCGCCGACGCGCTGGTTCATCTGGGCAAACGCAATGCGCAGCGTGTCGGTCATGGAGGCGATTTAGCGAGCGGGGGCGCTTCGGCAACCTTTACGGATCGCGGTCGGCCTCGCTAAAGCCGCACCAGCGACGGGGAACCACCACATGAAATTGCTCGCCGGGAACAGCAATCTGCCGCTGGCCCAGTCGATTTCCGACTATCTCGAGATGCCGTTGACCGAAGCCAGCGTGCGCCGCTTCGCCGACGAGGAGATTTTCGTCGAGATCAACGAGAACGTCCGCGGCGAGGACGTGTTCGTGGTCCAGTCGACCAGCTACCCGGCCAACGACAATCTGATGGAGCTGTTGATTTGCATCGACGCGCTGCGGCGCGCGTCGGCCAAGCGGATCACCGCCGTCGTCCCCTATTTCGGCTATGCCCGCCAGGACCGCAAGCCGGGACCGCGAACCCCGATCTCGGCCAAGCTGGTCGCCAACCTGATCACCACGGCGGGCGCCAATCGGGTGCTGTCGATCGACCTCCATGCCGGCCAGATCCAGGGCTTTTTAGATATCCCGACCGACAATCTGTTCGCCTCGCCGGTGATCGCGGCCGACATCCATGCCCGCTTCGCCAACCGCGACCTGCTCGTCGTCTCGCCCGACGTCGGCGGCGTGGTCCGCGCCCGCGGGCTCGCCAAGCGGCTCAACAACGCGCCGCTGGCGATCGTCGACAAGCGCCGCGAGAAGGCCGGCGAGTCCGAAGTGATGAACATCATCGGCGACGTTGCGGGGCGGACCTGCATCCTGGTCGACGACATCGTCGATTCGGCCGGCACCCTGTGCAATGCCGCCGCGGCGCTGAAGCAGGAAGGCGCGACCGAGGTCTATGCCTATTGCACGCACGGCGTGCTGTCGGGCGCCGCCGCGGCGCGCGTCGCAAAGTCGGAGTTGAGCGAACTGGTCGTCACCGACACCATCTGGAGCGGCGAGGCCGATCCCAGGGAAGGCAAGATCCGCCGGCTGACCGTCGCGCCTTTGCTCGGCGAGGCGATCCGGCGGATCGCCGACGAGGCGAGCGTCTCCAGCCTGTTCGACTAGAGGATGTGCAACCTCTATCAGCTCGAGAAGAGCGTGGACGCGGTCCGCCGCCTGTTCGCCGAGCTGCAGATCCCGCTGACTTTCCCCGAAGGAATCCCCAATTTCGAGCCGCGCGACGTGCGGATCAGCGAGCAGGCGCCGATCGTCCGCTGGTCGGGCGCCGGCGACGGGGCCGAGCTGGTGCAGCGCCGCTGGTCGTGGCCGGCGCCAGGCGGCAACAAGCCCGTGTTCAACATGCGCTCGGACGGCCGCGAGTTCGGGCCCAACCGCTGCATGATCCTCGCCGACAGCTTCTATGAGTTCACGGCGCCCGCCGACCCGAAGCAGAAGAAAAAGGACCGCTGGCGCTTCCGGCACGACGGCGACTTCGCCATCGCCGGGCTGATTCGCGCCGATCCGCAGGTCGGGGAGGCGTGGACCATGCTGACTGTTCCGCCGGGGGAGGACATCGCACCCTACCACAACCGCCAGATCGCGCTGCTCACGCCGCCGCATTGGCGGTCGTGGCTCGACGGATCGGCACGCTCGACGGAACTGCTCAAGCCGTGCCCGGCCGGCTCGCTGCAAGTGGAGGCGGCATGAGAGACGTCGACGTCATCCTCAAGCGCTTCGAGACGCCCGACGAAGTGCGCGAATTCGAGCTCGGCCGGTTCGAGGTCGTCAACATCGGCGGCATGGCGATCGGCCGCGCGACCTACCAACCCGGCTGGAAATGGTCGGAGCATGTCGGCAAGCCGCTCGGCCAAACCCACTGTAACGTCGAGCATGTCGGAATGGTCGTCTCCGGCTCAGCTGCGATCGGAATGGACGACGGCCGAGTGATCGAAATGCGCGCGGGCGACCTGTTCTACACGCCGCCCGGGCCGCCGGGGCACGACAGCTGGGTGGTCGGCGACGAGCCCTATGTGTCGCTCCACTTCCTCGGCGCCGACCATTATGCGACGGGCGATTAGCCGCCGTGAGCATGACCCTGATCCTGTGGAAGGCCCCCTGGGTCGACAATCCGAGCGATGCTGACGACTTGCTCAAGGATTGGCTCGAGACTGGCGACGAAAGCGAATTTTACCCTAACGAGGACATCCGCCGGGCGGCCGAGATGTTGCGCAGCCGCTGGCCGGACGAGTACGACGGCGAGCCGCCGGACAACTGCCCATGGGCCGACATGCCGTTCGAGCAAAGCGACCGCCTGCTGGCGATTCACATCCGCTGGGGAGCGGACGACGAGGCAATCGCTGCAATCTATGTCGTCGCGAAGAAGCTCGGACTCATCCTCTATGATCCCCAGGGTCCGGACGTGTTCGTGCCGACCGACCCGATCGATCCCGGGCCAGTCCCGCCGCCGACCGCATGGGAATGGTTCAAGGGGATAGCGATCGCCGCAGTCCTGTGCGCCCTGACTTACGCCGCGTGGCTGATCCCGTGGTGGTGGTTGAAATGGCCAGCGGTGATCGTCGCGGGCTTTGTCGCGGCGGCGGGCCTGTTCGTGGTCGGTGCGATGATCGCCGGCGTGCTCGGGATTGTCGATGTCAACAAGGGCCGGACGACTTGCGCTGAAGACGAGCCGCCTCTATAGGGCCGCGCTTTCCAGATCGTTGGAAAACCAATGGCCCGGCCGAAAGGGCTGCCGTGGCGGTTGGATAATGTCGCGTCCCGCGGGACGCATTAAGGAGACGAAATGCCCAAGCTGAAGACCAAGAGCGGCGTCAAAAAGCGCTTCAAGCTCACGGCGACCGGCAAGATCAAGCATGGGGTGGCGGGCAAGCGTCACCGGCTGATCAGCCACAACGCCAAGTATATCCGCCAGAACCGCGGCACAGAAATTCTCGCCGACGCCGACACGGCGCGCGTGAAGGCCTGGGCCCCGTACGGCCTGAAGTAAGGAGGCCGGGACATGGCACGAGTCAAACGGGGTGTGACCACCCGCGCCAAGCACAAGCGCATCCTCGATAGCGCGAAGGGCTATTACGGTCGCCGCAAGAACACCATCCGAATCGCCCGCCAGGCGGTCGAGAAGGCCGGGCAGTACGCCTACCGCGACCGCAAGGTGAAGAAGCGCAACTTCCGCGCTCTATGGATCCAGCGCATCAACGCCGCCGTCCGCGCCGAGGGGCTGACCTACGGCCAGTTCATGCACGCGCTGAAACTCGCCGGCGTGACCCTCGACCGCAAGGTGCTCGCCGACATCGCGATGCACGAGGCCGAGGCGTTCAGCGCGATAATCGCGCAAGCGAAAGGCGCGCTGGAGAAGAAGGCGGCTTAAGGTTTCTTACAGCATCAACAAATAAGGGCGTCGGGGAGTGATCTCGGCGCCCTTTTGTTCGTGTGTCAGGAGCTATCATCATGGACATGAGGTTGTCCTTCATCGCCGTCATTACCGGTGCGGCAATGGGTCTTTCAAGCACGGCTCAGGCTTGTCGTTTATCGGATCGGCAAACGCCGATCCTCCATGACGAGCTTCCAGCGCTGACACCGGAACTGGTTGCCGCGCAGGTCGAAATAACGACGGACGTACGTTCGTTGCCACGTCCTCCTTTGGAAGCACGGATTATCACCATGATTCATGGCAGCTACAGTGGGTCTCGAATGAGAATCGACCCTCAGGTCATTTCGAGTTGTGACGGCTTCCCCTATCGGGGTGATCGGGGGATCGTCGTTGGAAGGGTTATTCGGAGTTCGAACGAAGCACTAGTTGTCGATCCCGTGCGAGCGCCCTCGGCTTATGAACGACGAGCTGAATCGACTACTCGCGTACCGCGCTGAAGCCGACACACCCTTTAGTCCAGCAATTCATAAGCCGGCAGGGTCAGGAATTCGACCAGATCGTCGGCGACGATCATGTCATGCAGCAGCTCGGCGGCTTCGGCGATGTTGGGCACTTCGGCGAGGAGGCCGACTTCCTCTCCGAACCATGCTTCGAACAGGTCGCGGGTGAAGGCGCGCCCGTCGGCGAGAGGCGCTTCATATTTGAGCCATTGCCACAGCTGGGTGCGGCAGATCTCGGCCGTCGCCGCATCTTCCATGAGGTTGTAGAGCGGCACCGCGCCCTTCCCGCCGAGCCAGGCGGCGAGATATTGGACCCCGACGCGGATGTTCTCCCGCGCTCCGGCTTCGGTGCGGGCGCCCTGGTGCAGCTCAAGCATTTCGTCTCGGCCGGGGATGTGCTCGGGGATCTTGTCGAGCTGGTTCGGCCCGGTCATGCTCGAGAACGCCTCCAGCGCTACCGGGACCAGCGCCGGGTGGGCGACCCAAGTGCCGTCGTGGCCGTTGCCGACCTCGCGCAACTTGTCGGCGCGCACCTTCTCCAGCGCCGTGACATTGGCCGCGAGGTCGCTCTTGACCGGGATGAACGCCGACATGCCGCCCATCGCGAAAGCGCCGCGGCGGTGGCAG
>DASRAY010000023.1:0-18331 GCA_035637935.1 Sphingomicrobium sp. | reverse complement strand
CGCGATTCCCTGGCCGACGCCGATGCACATGGTGGCGAGGCCGAGCTTGCCGCCGCTGCGCTGCAGCTCCTCGGTCGCGGTCAGGGCGAGGCGGGCGCCGGACATGCCGAGCGGATGGCCGAGTGCGATCGCGCCGCCGTTGGGGTTCACGCGCGAGTCGTCGTCGGCCACCCCGAGCTGGCGCAGCACCGCGAGGCCCTGCGCCGCGAACGCCTCGTTGAGCTCGATCACGGCGAAGTCGGCGACCTTAAGGCCGAGGCGCTTCGTCAGCTTTTCGGTCGCGGGTGCCGGGCCAATCCCCATGATCCGCGGCGGAACGCCGGCCACGGCAGCGCCGAGAATCCGGGCGCGGGGAGTCAGCCCGTTGCGCTTCGCCGCCGCCTCGGAGGCGATGACGATCGCGGCGGCGCCGTCATTTACGCCGGAAGCATTGCCGGCGGTCACGGTGCCGTCCGGACGCACGATCGGCTTCAGTTTCGCGAGCGCGTCCATCGTGGTCGCGCGCGGGTGCTCGTCCCGGTCGACCACAGCGGGATCGCCCTTGCGCTGGGGGATCTCGACCGGGATGATCTCCGCGGCGAGCCGGCCGTTGGCCTGGGCGGCCGCGGCTTTGTCCTGGCTGCGAAGCGCGAAGGCGTCCTGGTCCGCGCGGCTGACCTGGAACTCCTGCGCGACATTCTCGCCGGTGCTCGGCATGGTGTCGTCGCCGTAAGCGGCCTTCATCTTCGGGTTGACGAAGCGCCAGCCAATGGTGGTGTCGTAGATCGCGGCATTGCGATCGAACGCGGAGGTCGCCTTGGCCATGACGAACGGCGCGCGGCTCATGCTCTCGCTGCCGCCGGCGATCATCAGCGCGGATTCCCCGCCGCGGATCGACCGAGCCGCCATCGCTACCGCATCGAGCCCCGAGCCGCACAAGCGGTTCAAAGTCACGCCCCCTGAACTGTCGGGCAGGCCGGCGAGCAGCCCGGCCATGCGCGCGAGATTGCGATTGTCCTCCCCGGCCTGGTTGGCGCAGCCGAGGATCACGTCGTCGAGCTCGCCCCAGTCGACGCCCGGGTTGCGCTCGATCAGCGCCCTGATCGGAATCGCCGCAAGGTCGTCGGCGCGGACGCTGCTCAGCGCGCCCGCATAACGTCCGATCGGCGTCCGGACGTAGTCGCAGATGTAAGCTTCCGTCATGCGGCCCTAGATGACCCCGCGGCGGATTTGATCAAGCTCGATGCTCTCGAACAAAGCCTTGAAATTGCCCTCGCCGAAGCCTTCGTTGCCCTTGCGCTGGATGATCTCGAAGAAGATCGGGCCGATCACGTTCTGGGTGAAGATCTGCAGCAGCAGCCCCTGCCCCTCGGTCGGAGCGCCGTCGACGAGGATCGCGCGCTTCTTAAGCTCTGCGGTGGGCTCGCCGTGGCCCTTCACGCGCTCGTCGACCAGCTCGTAATAAGTGTCGGGCGTGTCCTGGAAGGCGATGCCGCGGCCGCGCAGGATGTCGACGCTCACGTAAATGTCCGAAGTGCCGAGCGCGATGTGCTGGATGCCCTCGCCTTTATACTCGCGCAGGAACTCCTCGATCTGGCTCTTGTCGTCCTGGCTCTCGTTGAGGGGGATTCGGATCTTGCCGTCGGGCGAGGTCATCGCCTTGGAGAACAGGCCGGTCTGCTTGCCCTCGATGTCGAAGTAGCGGATCTCGCGGAAATTGAAGAGCTTCTCATAATAGCCGGCCCAGACGCTCATCTGCCCGCGATTCACATTGTGGGTCAGGTGGTCGATGTAGGTCAGCCGGCTGTCGAGCTCGGCCATGCGGCTCTGCCAGTCGGGGAAGAAGGCGAAATCGACGTCGTAGATCGATCCTTTGTCCCCATAATGGTCGACGAGGAACAGGCGCGAGCCGCCGATCCCCTCGATCGCCGGAATGTCCATCTCGCCATGGGCGACGTCGGTCTGGACCGAGGTCGCGCCGAGGCTGACCGCGCGGTCGTGGGCGAACTTCGCGTCCCTGACTCGGAAGGCCATGGCGCAGGCGCTCGGCCCATGCTCGCGGGCGAACGCCTCGGCGTAGCTGCCCGGCTCGGCGTTGATAATGAAGTTGATCTCGCCCTGGCGGTGGAGAGTGACGTCCTTGCGCTTGTGCCTGGCGACGGCGGGGAAGCCCATCTTCGTAAACAGCTCGCGCAGCAGCTGCGGGTCGGGCGCGGTATATTCGACGAACTCGAACCCGTCGGTGCCCATCGGATTGGCGAAACCGGTGGCGGTCCGTTCCTCCACTGTGGCCATTGGCATTGACTCCTTTGGCGCCCAACTGCTCCTGCTACCGCAGCATTTCAAGGGAGCGGACGCATGGACATCCCCGACGGCTGGAGCCTCGATGACGAAGGCAAGGCGCTGCTGCGGACGTTCAAGTTCAAGGACTTCAGCGAAGCGTTCGGCTTCCTGACCCGGGTCGCGCTTCACGCCGAGAAGGTCGACCATCACCCGGAGTTCACCAGCGTCTGGAACCGGGTCGACTTCCGGCTGACCAGCCATGACTCGGGCGGCGTAACCGAGCGGGACGTGAAGCTGGCCGGCGCAATCAACGGACTGGCTGGTGGCTGATCAGGCTCAACTTCAAGTCTCGCGCGGATCGACTGCGATCGCGGCCTTCTCGACGATCGTCGAATGGTACGACTTCACGCTCTACCTTTATTTCGCGACCGTCCTGTCGCGGGTGTTCTTCGGCGGCGGTGCGCAGTCGCTGCTGACCACCCTCGCCGGCTTTGCCATCGCTTATCTGATGCGCCCGCTCGGGGCGATTTTCTTCGGCCACGTCGGCGATCGCTACGGTCGGCGGACCACCTTGCTGCTGTCGGTCGCGCTGATGAGCGCCGCGATGCTGGCGATGGGCCTGCTGCCGACCCGCGCGCTGATCGGCGAGGCCGCCGGCTGGTCGCTGATCATCCTGCGCTGCGTGATGGGGTTCGCGGTCGGCGGCGAATATACCGGCGTGGTCGCTTATTTGCTCGAAGGGTCGCGGGCCGAGCGGCGCGGGCTGGTCACCTCGCTCGCGGCCGCGGCGAGCGAAGTCGGCGCATTGCTCGCGGTCGGCGTATCGGCGCTGACCGTCAGCGCGCTCGGCAGCGCGGACCTCGACCGCTGGGGCTGGCGGATCCCGTTCCTGTTCGGCGCGGGCATCGCCGTCAGCGTGTGGATCGCCCGCGCCTGGATGCACGAATCGCCCGACTTCGAGCGCCAGCGCGCCGGCGGCACCATCCCCGGCAACCCGCTCAAGCACACGCTGACCCATCATCGCTCGGGGGTGGCGCGCGCCTTTGCCATCTCGTCGCTGGGGTCGATCACTTATTACGTCGGGATCACCTACGTCCCGGCCTTCCTGACGACCGTCGGCAAATTCTCCGAGCGCGATTCACTGTGGCTGTCGACCATTGCCGCGGTCGCAGTGATCCTCGTGACCCCGCTGACAGGGATGTTGTCCGACCGGATCGGCCGCAAGCCGGTGCTGCTCGGCCTCTGCGCGCTCAACGCGATCCTGCCGATCGCTTTGTTCTCGGTGATGGCCGGCGGGTCGCCGGCGACTGCGCTCGCCGGCGCCGTCTTGCTCGCCCTGGCCGCCGGCGGAGTGAGCGCAGTCGGCGCGGTCGCGACCGCCGAGCAATTTCGCGGCGAGGGGCGCTTGAGCGGCCTCGCGCTCGGCGCGACCATGGCGACAGCGGTGTTCGGCGGGCTGACGCCCTATGTCGCGCAGCTGCTGACCGATCGTACCGGCTGGTCGGCGGTGCCCGGCGTCATGATCGGCATCGTCGCGCTCGCCGTTCTCCCGGTGTTCCTGACGATGCGGGAAACGAATCCGACAGTGGACGTTAAGGCAGGTAGGACGATAAAGGGCCCGTAATGACCCGCCGCACGATCCGCGCCGTTTATTATTATCCCAACGAGGTTGGGACCTGCTGACGCGCGCCTAAGTCAGACGACCAACCTCCACCCGCCCCGGCTCCCGCGGCGGGTTTTTTATTGCCCCGAGAGAAGGACGAGAAGAATGCTTCACCGAGCTACCGCGACCAAGCAGCGGCCTTGCGGCTGGCAGGATTATGTCGTGCCGCAGGAGTGGGAGTCGTTCACCGATGACGACCACGCCGTGTGGGACCTGCTGTTCGCGCGGCAAGTCGAGTTGCTGGGGTCGCGCGTCGTGACGCCCTTCCTCGACGGCATCGACCTGTTGCGCCTCGCGCACCCCGGCGTCCCGGACCTCGAGGGACTGAACGCGATCCTCGAGCCGCGCACCGGCTGGCGGACGGTAGCGGTCACCGGCCTGGTCCCGGACGAGATTTTCTTCGCGATGCTGAGCGAGCGCATCTTTCCGGTCGGCAATTTCATCCGCACCCGCGAAGAGCTCGACTATCTCGAAGAGCCCGATTGCTTCCACGACATGTTCGGGCACATCCCGATGCTCGCGCACCACGATTATGCCGAGATGACGCGGTACATCGGCGAGCTCGGCCTCGCGGCCATTGCGGCGGACCAGGGCCACAAGGCCGCGCGGCTCTACTGGCACAGCGTCGAGTTCGGCCTGGCGCGCGAGCAGGGCGAGCTGAAGATCCTCGGCGCGGGCCTCGCCTCGAGCTTCGGCGAGGCGCATTTCAGCCTCGAGAGCGATCAGGTCGAGCGGCTGCTCTTCTCGGTCAGCAAAGCCGTCGCCACGCCGTACAAGCACGACGCCTTCCAGCCGCGCTACCTCGTCTCCGAGTCGCTCGAGCGGACGATCGCGGACGTGCTGGCGTTGACGGCCGCGGACATGCTGGCGCTATAGCGATAAGCTTGGCGAGTGGTCAGCCGCTGTCCCCCCTGACCACCATCCGGTCGAGCGTATCGAACTCGCTGGTCAATTTGACGAGTTCCCGGTTGCTGACGCTGAACTCGCCCTTGAACGGGTAATCGACCGTCAGGATGAACAGGAACACGAGACCGAGGGTCATCGAAAAGCCCGATATCATCAGGATGTTGGATCGGGTGGGTGAGAATGTCGACGCATAGGCGACGGTCAGCAACGACCCGACCAGGCCGATTGACCACAGGATCAGGGGTAAGCCTGCCTGGCTTTGGATAATCCGTTCGCGCCTGAGGTTGATGAGGTCGTTCAGCCTCGAGAGCGCTTCCGCATAGATCGCTTCGGTGCGGCTGTTGCCGGGGTCGAGCTTTCCAACTTCGTTGAAGACGGTCAACAGCGCCGTCTCCGTGGCCGCGCTCCCCTTCCCTTGGCTTAGCAGCGGCCATTCCTCCTGGGTAACGCTTCCAACATAGGCTCTCAGGGCGCTGCGCGCCGCACGCGTTTCGGGTCCGTAGATGCTCAAATCCTGATACAATTCCGCCGCAGTGGCGGCTTCGTGCGAAACGGCCCCCTGTGCGTCGGCGAAGTCCTGCCACGCCTGGACGCCGGCAAAGGCGATCATGATGCCGACGTAGGCGGCCGCCACCTGCATCAGGTTGAAAGCAATCTCCTTCTCCTCATGAGTCGCCTTGATTCGAAAGAGCGCGCGAAGTCCGAGGCTGCTGCCAAGCCCAATCGTCAGCGCCGCTCCGAGGACGAGGATCGTCGATTGCCAAATGTGCAGGCTGTAAAAGAAGTCAGTCATCGTGCAGCTCCGGCGCTGGCGCGCCATCGAGCCACACTTCGTACCTGCCGCATGATCCCCGACCCCTGCCGCATGTGCCGCTGGCACCAGCGGCGACTCAGGACCGAGCAGAGACGAAGCATGTCACCACTCGGACCGGTTGGACAGCCCGACTGGAGGATTCACCGACAGTCGCTATAGCCTCCCCCATGGCCGACCAGCCGACCCGGCATGAGTATCGCAGCGGGCACGACCCGCGGACGCTGCGCGACGCGCTCGGCTGTTTCGCGACCGGAGTGACGGTGGTCACCTGCCTCGACGAGGCCGGGAGGCCGGCCGGGCTGACGGTCAACAGCTTCACCTCGGTCTCGCTCGACCCGCCGCTGCTCTTGGTCTGCATCCACAGGCAGGCCACGAGCGCCGGCGCGCTGACCGCTGCGCCCTGCTTCGCCGTCAACGTCCTCCAGACCGGGCAGAGGCCGCAGTCGATCACCTTCGCGGCCCGGGTCAACGACCGGTTCGGCGAGGCCCCCTGGTCCTGCGGCGAAGCCGGCGCACCGATCCTGGAAGAATCGCTCGGCGTGTTCGAATGCGAGCGGTTCGCGGTCTATGACGGCGGCGACCATCACATCCTGGTCGGCCGAGTGGTCAAGGCGAGCTTCGATTCCAGCCTCGATCCGCTGTTGTTCTTCCGCGGCCGCTATCGCCGGCTGCATTTCGATTAGTCGACGATCAGTTCTTCCGGATGCTTGGTCAGGCGGCGGACGACGGCTGCGATGATCCCGCCGATGACGAAGCCCAGGGCCGCGCCGCCGATCGCCGTGACCAGCCAGGCGACGATCCCCTCCAAAGGACCAGATGCCGCTCCGGCGGCCCGCGCGAGATGGTGCACGGTGTCCGGGATGAAGCCGGCGACATTCAGCACTTCGAGGCCGTGGAGCAGGATCCCGCCGCCGACCCACAGCATCGCGGCGGTGCCGATGCCGGAAAGCGCCGCGAGCATCTTCGGAACCGCATGGACCAGAGCCTCACCTGCGATCCGCGCGCTTAGGTTGCCGCCCTGCGCCATGTGCAGGCCGATGTCGTCGAGCTTCACGATCAGCGCGACCACGCCATAGACGCCGGCGGTGATCGCGACCGCGACGGCGACCAGCGCGACGGCCGTCGTCCCCAGGCTCAAATGCTCGAGGCTGGCGAGCGCGATGGCCATGATCTCCGCCGACAGGATGAGGTCGGTGCGAATCGCGCCCTTGACCTGGAGCTTCTCGAGGTCCGCGGGGTCGGCCATGGCGTCGACCAATTGCTCCTCATGCGCCTGGCCGTGGTCGTGGAGCAGTTTCTCGAGGATCTTCTCGGTCGCCTCGAACGCGAGATAGGCGCCGCCGATCATCAGCAATGGCGTGATCAGCATCGGCGCAAAGGCGGTCAGGAGCAGCGCCGCAGGAAGCAGCAGCAGCACCTTGTTCTTGAGCGACCCCCAGGCGATCTTCCCGATGATCGGCAGCTCGCGCTCGGGCGCCAGGCCGATGACGTAGCGCGGCGTCACCGCGGTATCGTCGATCACCACGCCCGCGGCCTTGGTGCCCGCCTTGCCGGCCGCTCCGGCAACGTCGTCGAGCGACGCCGCGGCGAGCTTGGCGATGGTGGCGACATCGTCGAGCAGGGCGATCAGTCCGGACGGCATCGGCCACCGCTTGGCCGAACCTGCGCGACCGCGCAACCTTGCCTCTCCCGCCGGTTCGGCTAGCAAGCGCCCATGCTGGCTTTGGACTTCGTCAAGGCGAACCGGGAAACGGTCGAGCGCGCGATCCGCGACAAGGGCGTCGATCTCGACCTCGGCGCGCTGCTCACGCTCGATGGAGAGGTGCGCGCGCTCAAGACCGAAGTCGAGGCACTGCGAGCCGAGCGCAACGCGATCAGCGCGCAATTCCCCAAGGCTGCGGCGGAAGAGAAGGCTGCGCTCGGCCAGAAGGCCAAGGACGCCGGAGCGCGCGCGTCGGCGCTGGAGAACGACCTCGCCGGCAAGGAAGGCGAGCTGTCGACGCTCATGCTGAAGCTGCCCGGAATTCCCTACGAAGGCGCGCCGGTCGGGCCCGACGAGAGCTTCAACACGGTAATCCGGACAGAGGGCAAACCGCCGAAGTTCGACTTCGAGCCGCTCGACCATGTCGCTTTGATCGAAAAGAACGACTGGGCCGACCTGTCGCGCGTGACGCAGGTCGCCGGCAGCCGGACCTATTGCCTGAAGGGCTCGCTCGCCTTGCTCGAGACCAAGCTGATGGCCTGGGCGCTGGAGCGGATCGCGGCGGCCGATTTCACCCCGATCACGGTCCCGGCGATCGCCCGCGAGCAGGCGTTCCTCAACCAGGGCCAGTTCCCAGGCCATCGCGAGGAGACCTACGAGCTGCCCAACGACGATTTATGGCTCGCCGGCACCGCCGAGGTGGTGTTGACCTCGCTCCATTCGGGCGAGATCCTCGAGGCGGACAAGCTGCCGATCCTTTACGCCGGCTATTCGCCCTGCTTCCGCCGCGAGGCGGGCAGCGCGGGCAAGGACGTGCGCGGGCTGCTCCGGGTCCACCAGTTCGTGAAGGTCGAGCAATATGTGATCTGCGAGGCCGACGATGCCCAATCGGCCGAATGGCATGCGACCCTGCTGCGGCTCGCCGAGGAGCTGCTCGAGGCGATCGAGATTCCCTACCAGGTGATTGAGACGTCGACCGGCGACATGGGCCTCGGCAAATATCGCATGAACGACATCGAGAGCTGGGTGCCGTCGCTCGGCAAATATCGCGAAACCCACAGCTGTTCGACGCTGCACGACTGGCAGGCGCGGCGGGCCAACATCCGCTACCGCGGCAGCGACGGCAAGGTGCGCTTCGCGCACACGCTCAACAACACGGCGCTGGCGAGCCCACGGATCCTCGTTCCGCTGCTCGAGAACCACCAGACAGCGGAGGGACGCGTCCGGCTGCCCAAGGCGCTGCAGGAGCTAATGAGGCGCGAGCATCTCTAGATCGGAGTGGACAGGGGACGATCGTCCGCCCGCCCGATGGCGGCGCCTGGCGGAGGGTGCCTGGCTGCTTCCGCGGATGCTTTCCGTCCTGCGTCGCGCGCGGACTCTCGGCCCCAAGGAAGGGCCGCCCGCGTTAGTCATTCCCGGGTGGGTTGCGAGCGACCGGACGACCCGCGCGCTGCGCGAAGCGCTCGCCGAGGCAGGCTGGCGGGTTCACGGCTGGAAGTTGGGCTTCAACCGCGGCGCGACGGCCGAGACGGTCGGGCATCTGTGCCGCCGCTTAACCGACATCGGCGACGGGCGGCCGGTGCTGGTGATCGGCTGGAGCCTCGGCGGCGTCTATGCGCGCGAGCTGGCGCGCGCCGCGCCGGGCGAGGTGCTCGCCGTCGTCACCTTGGGATCGCCCTTCTCCGGCGATCCCAAACAGAACAATGTGTGGCGATTGTACGAATGGGTGGCCGGGCATCCCGTGGACAAGCCCCCGATTCCGCGAATCACCGACAAGCCGCCCGTCCCGCATCTCGCCTTATGGTCGCGTCGCGACGGGATCATCGCGCCGCGCGCCGCCCGCGGGCTCGAGCACGAGCGCGACAAGGAGGTGGAGATGCGCTGCACGCACATGGCGTTCGCCGTATCCAGGCGCGGGGCGCGGCAGGTCGTGAGCGAAGTGCGGACTTTTATGGAAGAGCTTGGGCTGGCCGAGTCGCACCATTGACTCTTGCCCCTGAGTCGCGAGACAAGAACAAAAGCAGAACATCAGCGTTGTGAGTCGTGTGGCAAGAGGCTTGTCTCTGGTCGCCGGCGGAGCTGTCTCCGCGCGGCCTGAAATCTCCTCCCCTGCCTTTGCAGGGGAGGTGGCGCGGCGCAGCCGCGACGGAGGGGTTCTGGATGCCGCAGAAAGACCCCTCCACCGCACTTCGTGCGGTCCCCCTCCCCCAGAAATCTGGGGGAGGAAAACAACCCTGTCCGAGCTGTTCGCCGTCCACCCGCGCGACGGGGGCTGGGCGGGGTTCCTGCTGGCGCAGGTCGCGACCGACCGCCCAACGCTGTGGGTCCAGGACCGCATGGCGATCCTCGAAAGCGGGCGGATCCATCCACCGGGCCTGCCGAGCCCAAACCTCATCCATGTCGAGGCGCGCGACGCCAGAGACGCGCTGTGGGCGATGGAGGAGGGCCTAAGGTGCGCGGCCCTCTCCTGCGTCATCGGCGAGCTGTGGGGCGATCCCAAAGTGCTCGACTTCACCGCGACCCGGCGGCTGGCGGTCGCGGCCGAGCGCTCGGGCGTGTCCTGCTGGCTGGTGCGCCTGGGCGGCACGGCCAACCTCAGCGGCGCCCGGATGCGCTGGCGGGTCGGATCCGCGCCGTCACTCACCAACCCGCTCGACCCGCGCGCACCCGGGCTGCCGGCATGGGATGCCGAACTGTTCCGGGCGCGGGGCAGGCCGCCCGGCCGCTGGAGCCTGTTCCATGAAGCGGATCGCTTCCATCTGGTTGCCGGGCCTGGCGATCGAACGCTGGGCGCAGACCGCCGATTGTCCGCCTGACGGTCCGATCGTCCTCACCGTCGAGGGTGTGCACGGACCGATCATCCACGCGGTCACGCCCGCCGCCGCCGAGCGCGGCGCGCGGCCCGGGGCGCGGCTGACCGACGCCCGGGCGCTCGATCCCGGCCTCGTCGCGGTCCCGGCCGATCCCGAAGGCGATGCCGATTGGATGCACCGGCTCGCGCGCTGGGCCGGCCGCTGGTCGCCGCTGGTCGAGGCCGATGGAACGGATGCGCTGCGGCTCGACGTCAGCGGAGTCGCCCATTTGTTCGGGGGCGAGCGGGGGCTGGTCCGCGACATCCGGCGCCGGTTCGCGCGGATCGGCTTCACCGTGCGGGTTGCGATCGCCCCGACGGCTGCGGCGGCGTGGGCATTCAGCCACTTCGGGGGCGACGCGTTGGCCCCCTTGCCCGTTTCCGCCCTCCGCCTCGATCCGGACACGGTGCGCACGCTCGAGCGGCTGGGCCTGAAGACGATCGGCGCGCTGCTCGACATGCCGCGGCTGGCATTGGCGCGCAGGTTCAAAGGCGAAGAGGACGTCCTGCTCGCGCTCGACCGGGCCCTCGGCCGCAAGCCGGAGCCGCTGACTGCCGCGCCCGCCGCTCCGCCGCCGCGCGTTTCGCTGCGGCTTGAGGAGCCGGCGACTCATCCCGAGGCGGCACCCCAGGCGCTCGAGCGGCTGATCCCCGAACTGGTGCGCCAGCTGCAGGAGCGCCATCTCGGAGCGCGGCGGCTGTCGCTCATCGGCTACCGCGTCGACGGGAGCGTCGCCGTCGTCTCGGTCGCGACTGCCATCCCCAGCCGCGAGCCGAAGCACCTCCAGCGGCTGCTCGCCGACAAGGTCGCGGCGCTCAACCCCGAATTCGGCTTCGACGCCTTCGCCCTGACCGCCGATTGGGCCGAGAGCCTCGGTGCCGCGCAGGACAGCCTGGTCGAGGAGCCAAGCGGCGAGCGTGAGCTGGCGCGGCTGGTCGACCGGCTGACGGTGAAGCTCGGTCCCAGGCGCGTGCGGCGGCCGCGGGCGGAAGAGAGTCATATCCCGGAGAAAGCGAGCGGGTGGGTGGCGGCCGTCAGTTCCTCCCCATCGCGAGGGGATGGGGAGGAACTTAAGCGCCCAGCCCACCTCTTCGACCGGCCCGAGGCGATCGACGTCATTTACGCCACGCCCGAGGGCCTGCCGCGGCGGTTCGTGTGGCGGCGCGCGGTCCATGACATCGCCCGCGCCGAGGGGCCGGAGCGGATCGCGCCCGAATGGTGGCGCCAGCCCTCGTCGGCGCGGCTGCGCGATTATTACCGGGTCGAGGACGGTCAGGGTCGCCGCTACTGGATCTATCGCGAAGGCGTGATCGGCGACGGCCGGGGCGGGGCGCCGAACTGGTTCCTCCACGGGCTGTTCGGGTGACGATGGTCGCAGATCGTCGCCCCCGCGCAGGCGGGGGTCCCGCTTCCTTCAAAACAGCGGGATTCCCGCTTTCGCGGGAATGACGAGTCGTGCCTGAGAAATCCGCATTCTCCCGCCTCAAGCTGGTGCGGCGGGCGGACATGCCGCCGCCGCCTACGACTCGCGCGCCCTATGTCGAGCTGGGCGTCGCCTCGCCTTTTTCTTTCCTGCGCGGAGCGTCGGACGCGATCGAGCTGGCCCTCACCGCGCTCGAGCTCGGCATGGACTCGATCGGCATCGCCGATCGCAACACGCTGGCCGGCGTGGTGCGGATGCACAGCGCATGCAAAGCCGCCGGGATCCGACCGCTGATCGGCTGCCGGCTCGACCTGACCGATGCACCGAGCCTGCTCGCCTACCCGATCGACCGCGATGGCTACGGCCGGCTCTCGCGGCTCTTGAGCCTCGGCAAGAGGCGCGCCGAAAAAGGCGAATGCGAGCTGACTCTGAACGACGTCGCCGGCCATTCTGACGGCATCGCTTTCATCGCCTGGCCGTCCGACGACCTCGCTGATTTCGAAGGGGAATTGCCGCGCCTCACCGACGCTTTGACGTCACTGCGTCACGTTGCGGCGGCGTGGCTCTGCCGCGGCCGCGACGCCGCGCGGGTCGAGCGGCTAGACCGGATCGCCAAGCGTAACGGCTGCACGATTCTCGCCACCAATGACGTCCATTATCATGCCCCCGACCGACGCCCGCTGCAGGACGTCGTCACCTGCATCCGCGAGAAAGTGACGATCGCCACCGCCGGCTATTTGCTCAATCCCAACGCCGAGCGGCATCTGAAATCGCCGGCCGAAATGGCGCGGCTGTTCGAGCGCTGGCCGCAGGCGATCGCGGCGACCCGCGACTTCGCCGACGCGCTCCACTTCAGCCTCGACGAGCTGCGTTACGAATATCCGAAGGAGACGGTGCCCGAGGGCCGGACACCGCAGCAATATCTCGAGCAGCTGACCTGGGCCGGCGCGGCGGAGCGCTGGCCCGGCGGCATCCCCGACAAGGTGCTGAAGCAGCTCCACTACGAGCTGCCGCTGATCGAGCGGCTCGACTTCGCGCGCTATTTCCTGACCGTCCACGACATCGTCGCCTACGCGCGAAGCCTCGACCCGCCGATCCTTTGCCAGGGCCGCGGCTCGGCGGCCAACAGCGCGGTCTGCTACTGCCTCGGCATCACTGCGGTCGACCCGGCGACCAGCGATTTGTTGTTCGAGCGCTTCATCTCCGAAGAGCGGCGCGAGCCGCCCGACATCGACGTCGATTTCGAGCATGAGCGGCGCGAGGAGGTGATCCAGCACATCTACGAACAATATGGCCGCGACCGCGCCGGCATCGCCGCGACCGTCATTCACTACCGCCCGCGCTCGGCGATCCGCGAGGTCGGCAAAGTGATGGGCTTGAGCGAGGACGTTTGCGGGGCGCTCGCCTCGACCGTGTGGGGAAGCATGGACCCCGAGCTCGAGGATGCGCGGGCGAACGACGCCGGGCTCGACCTTAGCGACCCGCACCTCCGGCGGACGATGAAGCTCGCCGAGCAATTGATCGGCATGCCGCGTCATTTGTCGCAGCATGTCGGCGGCTTCATCCTCACCGAGCGGCCGCTGACCGAGACGGTGCCGATCGGCAACGGAGCGATGGACGACCGCACCTTCATCGAGTGGGACAAAGACGACATCGACGAGCTCGGCATCCTCAAGATCGACGTGCTCGCATTGGGCATGCTGACCTGCATCCGCAAATGCTTCGACCTCATCGCCCAGCATCACGGCGAGCGGTGGGAGCTGGCGACCGTCCCGCAGGAGGAACGGCAAGTCTACGACATGCTGTGCGAAGGGGATTCGCTCGGCGTGTTCCAGGTCGAGAGCCGGGCGCAGATGAACATGCTGCCGAGGCTCAAGCCGCGCTGCTTCTACGACCTCGTGATCGAGGTCGCGATCGTCCGCCCGGGCCCGATCCAGGGCGACATGGTCCACCCCTATTTGAAACGCCGCAGCGGCAAGGAATCGGTGACCTTCCCCTGCCCGCACCCCGAGCAAGGCCCGCCGGACGAGCTGGAGAAGATCCTTGGGCGGACGCTCGGCGTGCCGATCTTCCAGGAGCAGGCGATGAAGATCGCGCTTGATGCCGCGAAATTCTCGTCGGAGGAGGCGAACCAGCTGCGCAAGGCGATGGCGACCTTCCGCTCCAAGGGCCGGATCGAGCCGCTCGAGGAGAAAATGGTCGGGCGGATGGTCGCGCGCGGCTACGACCCGGCCTTCGCTCAGCGCTGCTTCGACCAGATCAAGGGCTTCGGCGAATATGGCTTCCCCGAAAGCCATGCGGCGAGCTTCGCCCACCTCGTTTACGTGTCGAGCTGGCTCAAATGGAAATATCCCGCGGCGTTCGCCTGCGCGCTCCTGAATTCGCAGCCGATGGGCTTCTACGCCCCGGCCCAGATCGTCCGCGACGTGCGCGAGCATGGCGTCGAGGTGCGCGCGGTCGACGTGAACCACAGCGACTGGGATTGCACGCTTGAGGACGGCGCTCTCCGCCTCGGCCTGCGCCAGATCGATGGGCTGCAGCGCGAGGCAGCGGAGCGGCTGGTGGCGCGGCGGCCGTATCGGACGGTAGAGGAATTGCGCTCGCGGGGCGGAGTGCCGGTACATGCGATCCAGCGGCTGGCGGCGGCCGACGCGTTCCGCTCGATCGGCTTGGATCGGCGCGCGGCGCTGTGGGATTCGCGGGCATTGAAACAGGCGCCCGACCTGCCCTTGTTCGCTTATGCCGAGGCCCGCGACGAAGGTTCGGAGGCCGAGCCGGCGCAGCTCCCCGCGATGCCGCTCGCCGAGCATGTCGTGAACGATTATCAGACCATCCGCCTGTCGCTGAAGGCGCACCCGATGGCCTTCCTGCGCGAACATTATGCCGGGCAGAAATTCGCCACTGCTGACCAGCTCAAGCACATCCGCGACGGCAGGCGGCTGGCGATCGCCGGGCTGGTGCTGATTCGCCAGCGGCCGGGCAGCGCCAAGGGCGTGGTGTTCATCACCCTCGAGGACGAGACCGGGATCGCCAACCTCGTCGTCTGGCCCGATGTATTCGAGAAACAGCGCAAGATCGTGATGGGCGCGCGGCTGATGGCGGTTCAGGGCATCGTCCAGAAGGACGAGGAGGACGGAGTAATCCACGTCGTCGCCCGGCGGCTCGAGGACCATACACATATGCTGCGCCAGCTAAGCGACGAGGCTTTGCCCTCGACTCTCAGCCAGGGAGACGGCGCCGGCAGTTGGCGGGCGCCCGCCGCACGGCACCCACGGGACGTCGAAATCATCCCGAAAAGCCGCGATTTCCACTAAGGCTCGTTCATCGGCGCGCAATCTCAAGGTGCGATTTTGGCCACAAAATCCCCCTAGAGCCAAACAATGACACGGATTCTGACGAAGCTCGCCCTTGTGCTCATCGCTGCTGCGGTGCCGGTTCACGCCGCCGCTCAAGCCGCGCTCGAAGGGCGCTGGGCCAACCCCAAGCGCAGCGTGATCGTCAGCGTCGCGCGCTGCGGCGATGCCCTGTGCGGCACGGTCAGCTGGGCCTCGCCGCACAACAAAGAAAAGGGCGTGACTCCGGGAACGCGGGTGCTGAGCGACCTGAAACCGCTCGGCGCCGGCCTCTACCGCGGCAGGGCGCTCGAGCCGAAGCGCAACATCAGCGGCTCCGCGACCGTTCGCCAGGACGGCCCCAATGCCATGGTGGTGAAGGGCTGCGCGGTCCTCGGCCTGTTCTGCAAGGAGCAGCGCTGGACGCGCGTCGGCTAGCTACAGGCGCGACAGCAATTCCTGCTTCTTGGAGGCGAACTCCTCCTCGGTCAGAATGCCTTCTCCGTGCAGCTCGGACAGCTTCCGAATCTGGTCGACGATCATGTCAGTGAGCTCCGCCATCCGCGCGGCGGCGTCCCCAAGCTCACTGCGGTGCTCGTTCATGGCGTCATTCTCCAACGCGACTCAGCCAGAGCCCCTGTATCACAGCTGCAATACAGCAGCCATGGAGAAGCGCAGCGTCGCTCTACTGCTGTTTCCGTGATACGGCGCCAGCGCTCGTCCGCCATGAGTCGCCGTATGCGATGACGGGAGCCGCGCCCGCCGGGGGCGGGCGTGAACCGGCGCCGAAGTGCGCTCGACAGGGGCAAACGTCATATGAAGCTGAAGCTCGCATTCGCGGCAGCCGCCGCGCTCGCCTTCACGTTCTCTACGCCGACCATGGCACAGCAAAGTGGAAAGGCGACAGTCTCTCTCTATCGCGCCGCGCCGGGACACCAGATCGAATTGCTCAAATGGCTCGCACAGCAGGATCGGATCGCCGCCGCGGCCGGGCTCGCTCCGGGACAGCTCTACGCCCATACCGACGGCGACAGCTGGGACTATATGGTGATCTTTCCGCAAACGACGCCCGCGCAGGACGACGCGCTGGACGCGGCGGCTAAGAAAATGGGCCTGCCTTACGGCCCGATGGTCGGCATCGAGCTGCGCAAGCATATTGCCATCCACACCGACACGCTGGTGCGGGGACCGATGAGCGCCGCGGAAGCGCTCGCTCTCCTCGGGCAGAAATAGAGTTCAGGCCTGCAGCGGGAGAGTGAAAAACTCTCCCGCCAGCACCGCCGCCTGGAGCGCGGCCATTTCCGACGCCCAGTAGCGGTCGGAGACGAGGTGTGGGGATAGCTCGCGCACCTCGGCGTGCAGTGACTGAAGCTTCGCCGACGTTTTGAGCGGCGCGTGGCAGTCGACGCCCTGGGCGCCGGCGATCAGCTCGACCGCGACGATGCCCGCGACGTTCTTCGCGATCTGCACCGCCTTGCGCGCGGCGATCGGCGCCATCGACACATGATCTTCCTGGCCCGCACTGGTCGGGACCGAATCGACGCTGACCGGGAAGGCGAGGCTGCGATTCTCGGCGACCAGCGCGGCCTGGGTCACCTGCGGGATCATCAGGCCCGAGTTGGCGCCCGAATCCTCGGTGAGGAACGGCGGCAGGCCGCTCATCTTGGGGTCGATCAGGATCGCCGTGCGGCGCTCGGACAGCGAGCCGACCTCGCACAGCGCCATTGCGATCGTATCGGCGGCGAAGGCGACCGGCTGGGCATGGAAATTGCCGCCGGAGATCGCGTCGTCCGCGTCGGGGAACAGGATCGGATTGTCGGTCACGGCGCCGGCCTCGATGGTCAAGGTACGCGCGGCACTGGTCAGCAGGTCGAGCGCAGCGCCCATCACCTGCGGCTGGCAGCGGAAGCTGTACGGGTCCTGGACCTTGCCGCAGCGGCCGTGACTGGCGAGGATCTCGCTGCCGTCGAGCAGCTCGCGCAGCGCGGCGGCGACGCGGATCTGACCGGGCTGGCCGCGCAGCTCGCTGACGCGCGGGTCGAACGGCCGGATCGAGCCCTTGAGCGCGTCGACCGACATGGCGCCGGCCGCAAGCGCGGCGGCGAACACGCGCTCGCCGGTGAACAGCGCATCGAGCGCGATGGCGGTCGAAGCCTGCGTGCCGTTGATCAGCGCCAGCCCTTCCTTGGGTGCAAGCTGCAGCGGCTCCATGCCGAGCGTCGGCAGCGCCGCGCCGGCCGGCATGACCGTTCCCGCGACCTCGATGCTGCCGTGACCCATCAGCGCCGCGATCAGATGCGCGAGCGGCGCGAGGTCGCCGCTCGCGCCGACGCTGCCCTGAGACGGGATCACCGGCATGGCGTCGCGGTCGAGCAGCGCCTGAAGCGCCTCGATCACCACAGGCCGAACGCCCGAATGGCCGCGGCCGAGTCCCAGAAGCTTGAGCACGATCATCAGCCGGGTGACGTGGCGCGGCAGCGGGTCGCCGAGACCGGCGCTGTGCGACAGGATGAGGTTGGTCTGCAGCTCGGCGAGGCGGTCGTCGGGGATGCGGGTGTTGGCGAGCAGCCCGAAGCCGGTGTTGACCCCGTAGACCGTCTCCCCGCCGGCAACGATGCGATCGACCGACGCGGCGGCGTTGGCGATGCGCTGCATCGACGCGTCGTCGAGCCGCGCCTCGGCGCCGCTCCACAGCTGGCGGAGTTCGTCGAGCGAAATGGTTTCGGGATTCAGCTTCATCATCTTCTTTCGTCATTCCCGCGAATGCGGGAACCTAGCAAACAAAAAGACTGGGTCCCTGCTTTCGCGGGGATGACGACTCAAACCATCGGCAGGTCCAACCCTTGCTCCTTCGCGCAGTCGATGGCGATCTCATAACCCGCATCGGCATGCCGCATGACGCCGGTGCCCGGGTCGTTCCACAGCACCCGCTCGAGCCGGCGCGCGGCGTCGTCGGTGCCGTCGGCGACGATCACCATGCCGCTGTGCTGCGAATAGCCCATGCCGACTCCGCCGCCGTGGTGCAGCGACACCCAGGTCGCGCCCGACGCGGTGTTGAGCAGCGCGTTGAGGAGCGGCCAGTCGGAGACGACGTCGCTGCCGTCTGCCATGCTCTCGGTCTCGCGGTTGGGTGAGGCGACGCTGCCGCTGTCGAGATGATCGCGGCCGATGACGATGGGCGCGGACACCTCGCCGCTCTTGACCATTTCGTTGAACGCGAGGCCGAGCCGGTGGCGCTGCCCGAGGCCGACCCAGCAGATGCGCGCGGGCAGCCCCTGGAAGGCGATGCGCTCGCGCGCCATGTCGAGCCAGCGGTGGAGATGCGGATCGTCGGGGATCAGCTCCTTCACCCGTTGATCGGTGCGGTAGATATCCTC
>DASRAY010000022.1:0-11939 GCA_035637935.1 Sphingomicrobium sp. | reverse complement strand
GTGAATGCAAGCTGAATGTTTCCATCGGCCGGTTGCGAACGCCCACGAAGCGTGCATCAATGCATAGATGATCGTTGGAATTGCGACAGCCGTTGTGTTTTCCAATCCACCGACGCAACCGACTGTGTCGAGCTGCGATGCGGCTTGGGCCTACATCGAAACTGTGTTGGCGCGCCCGCGCGATCGCCCGATCGTTTTTTCAACTGAGCCGATAATCCTCTTTCCTGGCCTCCCCAGTGGTGACTGGTGGGATATTGCGAATGAACGAGTCAGCCGGGAAGTAACTCCTTCACCGGCGGTGACCACAAAGGTGCTCGAAGCAAGTGCGACGAACGCCGTCGGGGGCTGCGCGTCAATCAGGCAAAAACTGTCGAAACGGGGGATTGCGTTCGGGCGCAAAGCCGAAGCCTGGGCCAGGAATGTTAGGGACCGACGACCCTACAAAGCGAGAATCCTGTGGGTCAGCGTGCCCCAGTTGACTGATGACCTCCAAGGGGCCGTGTTGATCGAAAGGGGGTCGTTCGCCCTGTTCGATGGCGGATCGAGCCTCTACTACCTCGTGCGTCGAAACGATCGATGGCATCTCGTCTCGACCGCCGGTCTCTACGTTTCCTGATTGCTTGGCGGATGGGGTGGGATTCGAACCCACGGACGCTTGCACGTCGCCGGTTTTCAAGACCGGTGCCTTAAACCGCTCGGCCACCCATCCATTTGCGTTCCCCGAAACCCTTCGGGTGGTTTTCAAGCCCGCTCGGCTTGGTGACCTGCCCCCGGCAGGTCAGTCGCCTCGCGCTTAAACCACTCGGCCACCTCTCCTTAATCCGATGCCGCATATCATCCGCCGCGCCGGGCTGTGCAAGGCGCGCGATGAACCAAGCTGGCCGGATGAGGGTTGTCCTCATAGCCTCGGCAGTGATGAGGAGCGTGGAGTTGCGGATGCTCGGGGGACTGGTGCTTGCGGCCGGGTCGGCGATCGCGCTCGCGACGCCGTCGGCGCAGGTGCAGCCGCCGGCGGTTCCGCCTCAGCAGGCTCAGGTCGCCCAGACCTATGTCTATCCGCAGCCGGCCTACGCCGTGCCGGTCACCAGCCCGTGGGAGACTCACAAGCAGCGCCTGGCGGCGCTCGCGCGCCAGCAGGGGGTGCGCGAGGCGACGATCCAGGCGGTGATCCCGGCGCTGCGGGTCAACCAAAGGGTGATGGAACTCGACCGCGCCCAGCGGCCGACGAGCTACAGCAATTACGTCCAGAACTACCGGCCGTACCTCGACCGGCATATCACCAGCTCGCTGATCAACCGCGGCCAGTCGCGCTACTCGGCCCACTGGACCAGGCTGTCGCGGATCCAGTCGTTCTACGGGGTCGACCCGGCCGTGATCGTGGCGATCTACGGCAAGGAGACGAGCTACGGCTCGGTGACCGGCGGGTTCGACCTGGTCGAGGCGCTCGCGACGCTCGCCTACGAGGGCCGGCGGCGGTCGATGTTCGAGCAGGAGTTCGTCGCCGCGCTGAAGCTGATCGACCAGGGCGTCAGCCGCTGGCAGCTGCGCGGCAGCTACGCCGGGGCGACCGGCTATCCGCAGTTCATGCCCACGGTCGCGCTGCGGCTGCGCGCCGACGGCGACGGCGACGGCTATGCCGACATCTGGCGCAACGAGGACGACGCCTTCGCCTCGATCGCCAATTATTTGCGCGACGCCGGGTGGAAGCGGAACGTGCCGTGGGGCGTGCCGGTGTCCATCCCCGCGACCCTCAACCGCGCCGCGATCCAGTCGCGGCTGACCCCGCCGCGCTGCCCGGCGGTCTACCGCCGCCACAGCCGCTGGCTGACCGTCGCCGAATGGCGCGCGCTCGGGGTCGTGCCGACCGGCCGCGCCTTGCCCGACACCGAGCTGGCGGCGCTGATGGAGACTCCGGGCGCTTATGCTCAGGGCTATCTGCTGACCACGAACTACCGCGCCATCCTCGATTACAATTGCTCGAACTTCTACGCTTTGGGCGTCGGGCTGCTGGCGAATGCGATAGCGGATCGATAGAGGAGGGGCGTCGTCCACCTGAATCGGGGAATTCAGTCATTCTCATGTCGCGCCCAGTCCTGCTCGCCGCCGCCTCCATCCTCGCCGCCACCGCCGCCCCGGCCGCCGCGCCGCAGTTCGAGACTCCGGCCAGGGTCGCCTATCTGATCGACGTCTCCTCGGGGGCGACGCTCTATGCCAAGAACCCCGACACGCGGATGCCGCCGGCCTCGATGGCCAAGATGATGACGGTCGAGGTGGCCTTCGAGCTGATCGACAAGCACCAGCTCCAGCTCAACAAGATGTGCACGGTGCGGCCGGAAACTTGGCAGAAGTGGCACGGGCCCGCCGCCGGATCGACCATGTTCCTGTCGGCGGGTGAGCAGGTCAGCGTCGAGAATCTGCTGCACGGCATCGTCACCCTTTCCGGCAACGACGCCTCGGTGGTGCTGGCCGAGTGCATCGCCGGGACCGAGCAGGCCTTCGCCGGCCAGATGAACGCGCTGGCTAAGAAGATCGGCCTCACCAACAGCCATTTCGGCAATAGCAACGGCTGGCCCGACGAGGGCGTCACCTACGTCACCGCCCGCGACCTCGCGACCCTCGCCCGGTCGGAGATCGAGAACCACTACGCGCTCTACAAGAAGTTCTATTCGCAGCCGAGCTTCACCTGGGGCAAGACGATGGGGTCGGGCGACAACATCACCCAGCAGAACCGCAACCCGATCCTCGGCAAGGTCGCCGGCGCGGACGGCCTTAAGACCGGCCACACCGACGAGGCCGGCTACGGCTTCACCGGCTCGGCCGACCAGAACGGCCGCCGGCTGATCGAAGTCGTCGCCGGCCTGCCGAGCTGGAATGCGCGAGTCGAGGAGTCGACCCGGCTGATCCAGTG
This sequence comes from Sphingomicrobium sp., assembly GCA_035637935.1. Classification (GTDB taxonomy): domain Bacteria; phylum Pseudomonadota; class Alphaproteobacteria; order Sphingomonadales; family Sphingomonadaceae; genus Sphingomicrobium. Next base: position 9,031 of record DASRAY010000022.1, on the reverse strand, counting down.
GGGCTTCAACGCCTGGACTGCCAAGCCGCTGTTCAAGGCCGGAACGAAGGTTGGAACTGCGCGGGTGCAGATGGGCAGCAGCAGCGAGGTCGCGCTGGTCGCTCCGCGTGATCTCGCCGTCACAGTCCCGGCCGGTCTGCCGAGCGGCGCTACGGGCATGAAGATCCGCTACCAGGGCCCGGTCGCGGCGCCGATCAAGAAGGGCGACCATATCGCCGACCTGGTGATCACCACCGCCGACACGCCGCCGCAGGTCGTCCCGCTGGTCGCCGGCGCCGACGTCGGCGAGGCCGGCTTCTTCGGCCGCATCTGGCTCGGGCTCAAGTCGCTGTTCGGGATGGCGTGACCGCCCGAGGCAAATTCATCAGCCTCGAGGGCGGGGAGGGGGTCGGCAAGTCGACGCAGGTCAAGGCGCTCGCCGCCGCGTTGCGGGCACGGGGGCTCGACGTCGTCGAGACCCGTGAGCCGGGCGGAAGCGAGGGCGCCGAAAAAATCCGCGACCTGCTGCTCGATCCGCGGGAGGACTGGGTGGACCGGACCGAAGCCCTGCTGTTCGCGGCCGCGCGCGCCGAGCATGTGGAAAGGACCGTGCGCCCGGCGCTCGACGCCGGCCGCTGGGTCCTGTCCGACCGCTTCGTCGACAGCTCGCTCGCCTACCAGGGGGGCGCCGGCGGCCTCGGCATCGAGGCGGTGCGCGAGATCAACGCGTTCGGCATCGGCGAGACGTTTCCCGACCGGACCCTGGTGCTGGTGCTCGACGACGGCGCCGAGCGCGCGCGCACTCGCGACTCCAATGGCAGCGACCGGATCGGCGGCCGCAGCACCGACTATCACCACAGGGTCGAGCTCGCCTTCCGCCTGATCGCGGCGGAGGAACCCGAGCGGGTCCGGCTGGTCGACGCCTCGGGCGCGGCCGAAACGGTCACGCAGCGCCTGCTCGATGCCATTTCGGACCTCCTCCCGTGATCGTCGGCCAGGACAAGGCCGTCGCCGCGTTCGCGAGCGCCTGGGCGAGCCGCAAGCTGCACCATGCGTGGCTGCTCGCCGGGCCGAGGGGCGTCGGCAAGGCGAGCTTCGCGCATGCCGCCGCGCGCCGCGTGCTCGCCGACGCCACCGGCCCGCAGTCCGCCCTGCCGGGCCTCGCCACGGACGATGCGCACCCGATGGTCAAGCTGGTCGAGGCCGGCAGCCATCCCGACATGCGCCGGCTCGAGCGGCTGGTGAACGAGAAGACCGGCAATCTCGCGCGCAACATCAGCGTCGACCAGGTGCGCGGCCTCGCCGAGCTGTTCGACCTGAGCCCGGCCATGTCGGACTGGCGGGCGGTGATCATCGATTCGGTCGACGAGCTCGAGGCGTCGGGCGCGAATGCGCTCCTGAAGATGCTCGAGGAGCCGCCCCCCAACAGCCTGTTCTTCCTCGTCAGCCACGCTCCGGGCCGGCTCCTGCCGACCATTCGCTCGCGCTGCAGAAGGCTGGATTTTCAAGCGCTTGACGATGACGCCATGACGTCAATCCTGGAGCTTCAGGCGCCCGAAGTCAGTCCGGCGGAGCGAGCAAAGATCATCGCCATGGCCGGGGGCTCAGCGGGGCGGGCGCTGGCCTTCGCCGAGCTCGGCCTAGCCAGGCTCGAGGACGATGCACTCGCCATTCTCCGCCGCGGTGACCCCACCAACGCGCGCCGTTCGGAACTGGCGCTGGACCTGGGCAAGCGCGGCGCCGGCGAGCGCTACACAGCGTTCCTCGACCTCGCCCCGTCGCTGATCGCCCGCGAAGCGCGCCAGGCGGACGGATCGAAGCGCGAACGGGCGCTCGACGCCTATGCCAAGGCGCGCGAGCTGGCGATGATCGCCCCGCGCCTGTCGCTCGACCCGGCGGCGACCGTGTTCCAGCTCGGCGGGATCCTCGCGTCGGTCGCCGACCCGACCGTTCCTTGATGCGCTAGGCCGCCGCCGCTAGGTGCGGCGTCACATGTCCGAGCCCTTCTACATCACCACCGCGATCAGCTATCCGAACGGCCCGCCGCACATCGGCCATGCCTATGAGGCGATCGCGGCGGACGTCATCGCCCGCTTCCAGCGCGCGCAGGGCCGGGACGTGCGGTTCCAGACGGGGACCGACGAGCATGGCCTCAAAATGGCCCAGGCGGCCCGCGCAGAAAGCGTCGAGCCGCGTGCGTTCGCGAACAAAATGTCGCGCCTTTTCCAGGATATGTGCGACAAACTTAACGTATCATACGATCGCTTCATCCTGACTTCGCAAGCGGACCACTATCGCGCCAGCCAGGCGATCTGGAGCGCCATGGAGGCCAACGGCGACCTTTATCTCGGCCGCTACGAGGGTTGGTACTCGGTCCGCGACGAAGCCTATTACGACGACAGCGAGCTGAGTGTCGGGGAAAGGGGCGAGAAGCTTTCGCCGCAGGGGACCCCGGTCGAATGGACGGTCGAGGAGAGCTGGTTCTTCAAACTCTCGGCCTATCAGCAAAAGCTGCTCGACCTTTACGCAGGGCAGCCGAAGTTCATCCAGCCCGAGAGCCGCCGGAATGAGGTGCTGCGCTTCGTCGAGGGCGGCCTGTCCGACCTGTCGATCTCGCGCACCAGCTTCGACTGGGGCGTTCCGGTGCCGGGCAGCCCGGGTCACGTCATGTACGTCTGGCTCGACGCGCTGACCAACTACATCACCGGCCTTGGTTATCCCGACGATACGGAGCTGTGGCGGCGTTACTGGCCCGCCAACCTCCATCTGATCGGCAAGGACGTCGTCCGCTTCCATACCGTCTACTGGCCGGCCTTCCTGATGTCGGCCGGACTCGAATTGCCAAAGCAGGTGTTTGGCCACGGCTTCCTGCTGAGCCGCGGCGAGAAGATGTCGAAAAGCGTCGGCAACGTGGTCGACCCGATGGTGCTGGCCGACCGCTTCGGGGTCGACGCGTTGCGCTATTTCCTGCTTCGTGAGGTGCCCTTCGGCCAGGACGGAAGCTATAGCGCGGAGGCGATCGTCAACCGCGCCAATGCCGAGCTCGCGAACAGTTTCGGCAATCTCGCGCAGCGTACTTTGTCCATGATTTTCAAAAATCTCGAAGGCGTTATTCCCAAAACGGGCCAGGCAGAGGAAGACCAGGCGCTGCTCGAGCAGGTCGCGCAACGGTGTCAGCATCTGGCGGACAACTTCGAGCGGTTGGCCTTCTCGACCGGCCTCGAGGAGTGGATGCTCGGGGTGTTCGCCTGCAATGCCTACGTCGACACCAAGGCGCCGTGGGCGCTGCGCAAGACGGATCCTGATCGAATGGCCGCTGTGCTTGGCACGTTGGTCGCCGCCGTTCGCAGGCTGGCCGAGGCCGTGCGGCCCGTCATTCCGGCGTCGGCGGAGAAACTCATCGCTGTGATCGACGCCGGCGAGGGCGGAGTGCCGATCGCCCAACCGCAGCCGCTGTTCCCGCGCCTCGAACTCGAGGAAGAGGCCGAGACCGCGAAATGAGGCTGATCGACAGCCATTGCCACCTCAATTACGAAGGCCTCGCCGAGCGCCAGGAGGAAGTGCTCGACAGCGCCCGGAAGCGGGGCGTCGAGGGTTTTCTCAACATCTCGACCCGCCAGCGCGAGTGGGGCGACGTCATCGCGGTCGCCGAGCGCCACCCGGACGTCTGGGCCACGGTCGGAGTCCACCCGCATGAGGCGGATGCCCATCCCGACCTCGGGGCCAAGGCGCTGGTCGATGCCGCATCACATTCGAATGTGATCGCGATCGGCGAGTGCGGCCTCGATTATTATTACGACAAGTCCGATCGAGCCGCGCAGCGCGAGCGCTTCCAGGCGCATATCGACGCCGCCCGCGAGAGCGGGCTGCCGCTCGTCGTCCACACCCGCGAGGCCGAGGCGGACACCGCTGAGCTCCTCGAGGCGGCGGTCCGGGGAGGGGGGGTGACCGGGGTCCTGCACTGCTTCACCGGCTCGGCCGAGCTGGCGAAGAAGGGGCTCGACCTCGGCTTCTATGTCTCGCTGTCGGGGATCGTCACCTTCAGGAACGCCGCCGACCTCCAGGCGACGGCCAAATGGCTGCCGGCGGACCGGATGCTGGTCGAGACCGACTCCCCGTTCCTCGCCCCTGTCCCGCACCGCGGGCAGAAGTGCGAGCCGGCGTTCGTCGCCGACACCGCCGCGTTCGTCGCCGAATTGCGGGGCGAGGATCCCGATGCTCTGGGCGAGGCGACTACCGCCAACTTCTTCCGATTGTTCAAGAAAGCCCAAGGGCAAGCGGCTTGAAGGTCCGCATCCTCGGCTGCGGCACGTCGACCGGTGTGCCGAAGATCGGCAACCAGTGGGGCCAGTGCGATCCCGCCGAGCCGCGCAACGCCCGCCTGCGCTCGTCGATCCTGATCCAAAGCAGTGAGACCAACACCCTCCTCGACTGCGGGCCCGACCTTCGCCAGCAGCTGCTGGCGGCGGGGATCGGCCGGCTCGACGCCGTGATCGTCACCCACGACCATGGCGATCACGTGCACGGCATCGACGAGCTCCGCCCGCTGTCGCAGGCGCTCGACGGCCCGGTGCCGCTGTACGGCGATGAAGCGACGCTCGCGAGCTTAAGGCAGCGGTTCGCTTATGCCTTCGCGCAAAGCGACTTCTACCGGCCGATCGTCGCGGCCCGCGCTCTGAGCGAGGAGGCCCGCTTCGGTGACGCTTCGGTCCGCTGGGTCGTCCAACCGCACGGCACTACGAGCTCGCTTGGCCTGCGCTTCGACGAAGGCGATCGCGCCATCGCCTACGCTATCGATTTCAGCGACTTAACCGACGATATGGCTGCGCTCTACGAAGGCGTCGACGTGTGGATCGCCGATTGCCTGACGCGCAGTCCGCACCCGACCCACGCCCATCTCGACGGGGTCCTCAATTGGGCGCGCGACCTTCGCGTCGGACAATTGTATCTGACGCACATGGGGAACGGCCTCGACTATCGGACTTTGCTCGCCGAGCTGCCCGACTGGGCGGCGCCGGCGCATGACGGGCTCGAGATCGACCTGTGATGACCAACGACCTGATGCTCGGCGGAGTCTATATCCTGATGGCGATCATGCTCGTCGTCGGCTCATTGATGGCCAGGCGAGAGCCGGCGGCAAAGCTGGTCAAGATGGCGTTGGGCTGGATCGTGATCTTCGCTGCCGGCTTCATCCTGTTCACATTCCGCGACAATTTCGGCTGGGTCGCGCAGCGGCTGAAGGCCGAAGCGGTCGGCACGCCGGTCATCCAGGGCCGCGAGACGCGGATCCCGATGGCCATCGACGGCCATTTCTGGGTCGAAGGCCGGGTCAACGACGTCCGCGTCAAATTCCTGGTCGACAGCGGCGCGACGATGACCACGATCGACCGCGAGACGGCGATCCGCGCCGGGATCAGCGTCGCGCCACGTCCGGACCAGTTCGTGCGGACCGGGAACGGCATCATCCGCGTGTCGAGCGGCCGCGCGCAGCGGCTCGAGGTCGGCGGGATCGAGCGGCGCGACGTCGGCATGCAGGTCGCGGAGCATGACAACCTCAACGTCCTGGGCATGAACTTCCTGTCGTCGCTCAACCGCTGGGGAGTCGAGGGGCGATGGCTGGTGCTGGTCCCCTGACCGTCTATGGATTTACATAATGCATATTATCATACTTCGAAATCATAGGGAGCGAGGGGCCCCCGGTCGCCCCTTCGGACGTTCCTGATGCCGCTCGACCGCCTGGTTGCGATCATGCGCCGCCTGCGCGACCCCAGGACCGGTTGCGAATGGGACAGCGTGCAGGATTTCGACACGATCGCGCCCTACACGATCGAGGAAGCCTATGAGGTCGCCGACGCGATCGCGCGCAAGGACATGGACGCGCTCGCCGACGAGCTCGGCGACCTCCAGCTCCAAGTCGTGTTCCACGCCCAGATGGCCGAGGAAGCCGGTCATTTCACGCTCGCCGACGTGATTCAGCGGATCTGCGACAAGATGGAGCGCCGCCACCCGCACATCTTCGGCGATGCCGAACACGGCGGCCATCATCTGTGGGAGATCATCAAGGCCGAGGAGCGCGCCGCGAATCCCGACCGGAGTGCGCTTGCCGGGGTCGCTTTGGCGCTGCCCGCGCTGGAGCGCGCCGCCAAGCTCCAGCGCCGCGCGGCGCGCACCGGGTTCGACTGGCCCGACGTCGCCGGCCCGCGGGCCAAGATCGACGAGGAACTGGCCGAACTCGACGCCGAGACCGACCACGACCGCAAGCTCGACGAGCTCGGCGACCTGCTGTTCGCCGTCGTCAACCTCGCACGCCATCTCAATATCGAGCCGGAAGCCGCGCTGCGCGAAGCCAATCGCAAGTTCGAGCAGCGCTTTCGCGCGATTGAGCAGACCCCCGGCTTCAGCGACCTGTCGCTCGACGAGATGGAAGCCTTGTGGGCCGCGGCCAAGGCCGCTCAGGCGGCGCCGAGCGACTGAAACCGCGCCCAATTCTCGGGCGACAGGCGGACCGACAGGCGGACTTCGTCATGGTCGAGCTGCTGATCGAGCACCTCGCCGCGGGCATGGAGCCAGGCGATCCGGTCGCCCGCCCCGGCGGGAACGCGGATGTCGTGGACCTGCTCCCCGCTCCGCAGCATGTTCGCCATCCGTTCGCGCAGCGCATCGAGGCCGGCGCCGGTCAGCGCCGAGACTGCGACGACATTCTCCCGCCGGCCAGCCTCCCCGAGCAGCCGCTCGCGCTCCTCGGCCGACAGCAGGTCGAGCTTGTTCCACGCCTCGAGCCGCGGCGGCGCCCCCTCCTCCGCCAGGCCAAGCGATTCGAGCACGTCGTCGACGTCCTCGCGCTGCGCCTCGCGGTCGGGATGCGCGATGTCGCGCACGTGGACCAGCAAATCGGCCGACGCGACCTCTTCCAGCGTCGCCCGGAACGCCGCGATCAGCTCGGTCGGGAGGTCGGAGACGAAGCCGACCGTGTCGGACAGGATCGCCTTGTCGATCCCGGGCAGGCGGATATCGCGCATGGTCGGGTCGAGGGTCGCGAACAGCAAATTCTCCGCGAACACGGCTTCTCCGGTCAACCTGTTGAAAAGGGTGGATTTCCCAGCGTTGGTATAGCCGACCAGGGCAATCACCGGCCACGGCGCGCGCTGGCGCCGGCCGCGGTGCAGCGCGCGGGTGCGCTTCACCTGGTCGAGCTCGCGCTTGATCTTGGCCATGCGCTCGCGGATCAGCCGGCGGTCGGCCTCGATCTGGGTCTCGCCGGGGCCGCCGAGGAAGCCGAAGCCGCCGCGCTGGCGCTCGAGGTGGGTCCAGCTCCGGACCAGGCGCCCCGCCTGATACTGCAGGTGAGCGAGCTCGACCTGCAGCTGGCCCTCGGCGGTCGCCGCCCGCTCGCCGAATATCTCGAGGATCAGGCCGGTGCGGTCGATGACCTTGGTCCCGACCTCGTCTTCCAGATTCTTCTGCTGGATCGGGGCCAGCGGCGCGTCGACGATCAGCAATCCGGCCGATTCGTCCCGCGCGAGCCCGGCAATCTCTTCGACCTGGCCCTTGCCGAGCAGGGTCGCCGGCCGCACCGAGCGCAGCCGGAACGGGCGGGCGGCAATGACGTCGACGCCAATCGCCCTGGCCAGGCCGGCGGCCTCCTCGACCCGGGCGTCGGCCGACCGCCGGGCTCCTTCCCCGGGCAGCTCGGGCACCGCGATCAGCGCGCGTTCGCCGCGCGCGACCTCGATCGCGCCGTGGCCATCGAAGGTGGTCAGAGCTGGTCCTCCGCTTCCTCGCCCGCTTCAGGCCCGAGGTTCAGCGCATGGGCCGGCTGCAGGGTCGAGACCGCATGCTTATACACCAGCTGGATCTGCCCGCCGCGCTCGAGCACGAGGCTGAACTGGTCGAAACCGGTGACGGTGCCCTGGAGCATCACGCCGTTGACGAGGAACAGGGTCATGCGCTCGCCGTCGCGGGCGGCGGCGGTCAGGAACAGGTCCTGGAGCTGGGCCTTGACCCCCTCCGCCCCGTTCGAGGTCGCAACGAAGCCGGCGGGCGGCTCGGCCGGCATGACGGTCGAGATCGAATGCTTGTAGACCAGCTGCGATGCGCCTTCGCGCCGCAGCAGCAGCGAGAAGGCATCGAACCACGTCACTACGCCCTGGAGCTTGACGCCCTTCACCAGGAAGATGGTGACCGGCAGCTTGGCGCGGCGGATACTGTTGAGGAAATGATCCTGGAGGCTGAGCGATCGAGCAGACACTGGGACCTCTTCTGTTCTGTTCTACTCGTCCCCCTCCCTTTTCTCCCCGATGCCCAAAGCCTTGAGCTTCCGGTGCAGCGCCGAGCGCTCCATCCCGATGAACGACGCTGTGCGCGAGATGTTGCCCGAAAATCTGCGGATCTGGATCTTGAGATACTCGCGTTCGAAGGATTCGCGCGCCTCGCGCAGGGGGCTGCCCATGATTGCGACGGCCGCCGTGGGGCCGCCCATCGCGGTCTGGTTCTCGAGGATTTCCTGCGGAAGCAGGTCGACGTCGATGCACGCCACGCGGTCGCCCGGTGCAAGGATGATCGTCCGTTCGATGATGTTCCTCAGCTGACGGACGTTGCCCGGCCAGTCGTGGGCCTGAAGCGCTGCCATCGCCTCCTCGGAGATGGATGGGGTCGGCATGTGGCGCTCCGCGGCGAACCGGGCGAGGAAATACTCGACCATCTCGGGGATGTCCTCGCGCCGCTCGCGCAGTGGCGGAATGCGGACCGGCACGACGTTCAGCCGATAGAACAAATCCTCGCGGAAGCGGCCCCCAGCGATTTCGTCGGACAGGTTCTTCGATGTCGCCGACAACACCCGGACGTCGACCTTGACGGGACGCTGCCCGCCGACCCGGTGGTAGCTCTGGTCGGTTAGGACCCGAAGGATCTTGCCCTGGGTCGTCAGCGGCATGTCGGCGATCTCGTCGAGAAACAAGGTGCCGCCGTGGGCATGCTCGAGCAGCCCGGGACGCACGACGCCCTCGGTCTCGCTGCCGAACAACTCTTCCTCGACCCGGTCGGGGCTCATCAT
>DASRAY010000021.1:0-5593 GCA_035637935.1 Sphingomicrobium sp. | reverse complement strand
GAGGACCTCGGCGCACCGATGGATGTCTTGTGGTTCCGGGTCGCGAAAAGCGGGACCGGCAAGGCCGGGCTGCGCGGCAACGTCGAGCGCGGCCGGCTGCTGGTGATGATCGACCGCGGCGATTACTGGCAATGCGCCTTCCTGATCCCGAAGGGCGCGGCGGAGGCCTACCAGGCGCGCGGAATCGACGCGATCCGCGAGGAAGTCGCCGCCGCGGCGCCACCCGACCTCGATCTCGCCGAGCTCGACGAGATCACCGACCTCCACCTGCTGACGGTCAAGCTCGATCGCCTGACCTGCTGGCAGCGACCGGGCCTGCTGGCCATCGGCGACGCGGCCCATGCGATGTCGCCGATCGGGGGAATCGGCATTAACCTCGCCGTGCAAGACGCTGTCGCGGCGGCGAATTTCCTCGCCGGGCCGCTGGCCAAGGGAGCGCATGTCGATCCGCTTCTGCACAAGGTCCAGGACCGGCGGCTGTTCCCGACGCGGGCGGTCCAGGCGGCGCAGAAGGCGGCGCAGGACAATATCATCGGCCGCCTGCTGCAGCCGGGGGCGGCGCTCACCCGGGCGCCGCTGATGGTCCGGCTGCTCGACCGTTTCCCGCTGCTGCGGCGCATTCCGGGGCGGCTGATCGGCCTCGGCGTTCGGCGCGAGCGGGTGCGGTCGCCGCTGGCGCCCCGGTCCTAGCGGCCGCGCCCGATTGAACGTTCCGGTCGTCGGGCGGCCCAAAGACGTTCACCATGGCTGTTGAAGAGCTCGATTTGATCGTCGCCGGCGGCGGGCCGGCCGGGATGATGGCCGGCCTGCTGTTCGCGCGCGCCGGCTGCCGGGTGCAGGTGCTGGAAAAGCACCCCGACTTCTTCCACGATTTCCGCGGCGACACCGTGCACCCTTCGACGATGGAGATCCTCGACCAGCTCGGGATGCTCGAGCGTTTCCTCGAATGCCCCCATCACAAGCTGCACAAGGCGCAGTTCCGCCTCGCCGGCCGGTTGTGGACCATCGGCGACCTGTCGCGCCTGCGCACGGTCGCGCCGTACGGGGTGATCCTGCCGCAATGGGACTTCCTCGATTTCCTCCGGCGCGAGGCCGAAGCGTTCCCGGGATTCCGCCTGGCGATGAGGTCGCCGGTGGATGCCTATGTCGAGGAGCAGGGACGGGTTGTGGGAGTCCGCCTCACCGACGGGAGCGTGCTGCGCGCGCCGCTGACGATCGCCGCCGACGGTCGCTGGTCGCTGGTCCGCAGGCTGCTGCCGCTCGAGAGCCTGGCGGTCCCGATCGACGTCTTCTGGTTCAACGTGCCGAAGACCGAGCCGGGGGGCGACGCGCTGCGCGGCAGCATCGAGCGCGAGCGGGTGCTGGTGATGATCGATCGCGGCGACCATTGGCAGTGTGCGCTGCTGATCTCGAAGGGCAGCGCCGAAGAGCTGAAGGCGGGCGGGATCGAGCCGATCCGCAAGGCCATCCGCACCACCGCTCCCGAGCTCGACCTCTCGGCGCTGCGCAAGGTCGACGATCTGCACCTCCTGAACGTCTCCCTCGACCGCCTCAGCAGCTGGTCGAAGCCTGGCTTGCTGGCGATCGGCGATGCCGCGCACGCGATGTCGCCGATCGGCGGGATCGGCATCAGCCTCGCGATCCAGGACGCGGTCGCGGCAGCCAACCTGCTCGCGGGGCCGCTGGCGGCAGGCGAGGGGGTGGACCGGCTACTGTCCGGGGTCGAGAAGCGCCGCCTGTTTCCGACGCGCGTCGCCCAGTTCGTGCAACGCATGGCGCAGGACCGTATTTTCGCTCCGATCCTGCGGCCGGGCGAGCCGATCCGCAACGTTCCGCTGGCGATCCGGCTGATCGACCGGACGCCGCTGCTGCAGGACATTCCGGCTCACTTCGTGGGCCTCGGCGTCAGGCGCGAGCGGGTTCGTTCTCCCGTGGCGCCCATTCGGCCATAGCCCTTTCGAGGTTGTGGACGATCGCCTCGAAGAATTGCTCGGTCGTCATCCACGCCTGCTCCGGGCCGACGAGGATCGCGAGGTCCTTGGTCATCTGCCCGCCCTCCACGGTCTCGACGCACACGCGCTCGAGCGTCTCGGCGAAGCGCACCACGTCGGGCGTGCCGTCGAACTTGCCGCGGTACTTGAGGCCGCCGGTCCAGGCGAAGATCGAGGCGATCGGGTTGGTCGAGGTCGCCTTGCCCTGCTGGTGCATCCGGTAATGGCGGGTGACGGTGCCGTGCGCCGCCTCGGCTTCGACCGTCTTGCCGTCCGGAGTGGTCAGCACCGAGGTCATCAGGCCCAATGAGCCGAAGCCCTGGGCGACCTGGTCGGACTGGACGTCGCCGTCGTAATTCTTGCACGCCCAGATGAACTTGCCGCTCCACTTGAGCGCGCTGGCGACCATGTCGTCGATCAGGCGATGCTGATATTCTATGCCAAGTTCGGTGAACTTCGCTTTGTATTCGCTGTCGTATATTTCCTGGAAAATATCCTTGAACCGCCCGTCATAGGCCTTGAGGATGGTGTTCTTGGTCGACAGATAGACCGGCCAGCCGCGGTTGATTCCGTAGTTGAAGCAGGCATGGGCGAAGTCGCGGATCGACTGGTCGACGTTGTACATGCCCATGGCGACGCCGGAACTCTCGAACTCGAACACCTCGTGCTCGATCTCCTCGCCGTTCTCGCCCTGCCATTTGATGGTCAGCTTGCCGGGGCCGGGGACGCGGAAGTCGGTCGCCTTGTACTGGTCGCCGAAGGCGTGGCGGCCGACCACGATCGGGTCGGTCCAGCCGGGGATCAGCCGCGGCACGTTGGCGATCACGATCGGTTCGCGGAACACGACTCCGCCGAGGATGTTGCGGATCGTGCCGTTGGGCGACTTCCACATCTTCTTGAGGCCGAACTCCTCGACCCGCGCCTCGTCCGGGGTGATGGTCGCGCATTTGACGCCGACGCCGTACTGTTTGATCGCATTGGCGGCATCGACCGTGACCCGGTCCTCGGTCGCGTCGCGATTCTCGATCGACAGGTCGAAATATTTGAGGTCGACGTCGAGATAGGGCTGGACCAGCCGTTCGCGGATCCATTGCCAGATGATCCGGGTCATCTCGTCGCCGTCGAGCTCGACGACCGGGTTCGTCACCTTGATCTTGGGCATTTCGCTTCCTGTTTTCGGGTGTCGCGGCGCCTTAGGATGAGCCTCCAGCGCGCGCAACCGCGGCGTTGTGCCTCCACCGGCGGGGCACTAAGAGCGCCCGATGCCAGCGCTCGACAAGCACGACACGCCGCTTCCCGCCACCACCATCAAGTGGCGCTTCCCCGCCGTCCACCCCGAGGGCCGCAAATATGTCGTGATCGCCGCCGCGATCACCGCCTTCGTCTATCTCGTCGTCAGCCATTTCGTCGGCTGGCTGCTGATCGGGGCAACGATCTGGGTGGCGACCTTCTTTCGCGATCCCGTCCGCACCACGCCGAAGAACGACAAGATGATCATCGCCCCGGCCGACGGGCTGATCACGATGATCGCCAAGGTCCCGCCGCCGGCCGAGCTGCGCGGACCAGACGGGCTCGCCGACGGCGACTATATGCGCGTCTCGATCTTCATGAGCGTGTTCGACGTCCACATCAATCGCTCGCCCATCGCGGGGCGGGTGAAGCGCATCGCCTATGTCCCGGGCAAGTTCATCAACGCCGACCTCGACAAGGCGAGCGAGGACAATGAGCGGCAGCATCTGCTGGTCGAGGGGTCCGACGGCCTGCGCATCGGCTTCACCCAGATCGCGGGCCTTGTCGCGCGCCGAATCCTCGCCTTCGTCAAGGAAGGCGACCCGGTCGAGGCGGGGCAGCGGATCGGCCTGATCCGCTTCGGCAGCCGGGTCGACGTCTATCTGCCCGCCGGCGTCGCGCCGCGCGTCCTGCCCGGCCAGCGCGCGATCGCCGGGGAGACGATCCTCGGCATCGTCGGCCTCGACATCCCGGTGACCGGGACCAGCCAGTGAACGAGGACTCGCCGGCCGACCGCGAGCCGCGCGGGATCCCGTTCCGCGCGATGATCCCCAACGCCATCACCGCGCTCGCTTTGTGCATGGGCCTGACCGGCGTGAGTGTCGCGATCACCGCGGTGAAGGCGGACGACCTGATCGGATGGCAAATCGCGCTAGCCTGTATCGTGGGAGCCGGGGTGCTCGACGGGATCGACGGGCGCATCGCCCGGCTGCTGCGCGCGCAGAGCAGGTTCGGCGCCGAGCTCGACTCGCTCAGCGACAATATAGCCTTCGGAACCGCTCCGGCCCTGATCCTGTTCCTGTGGTCGCTGCAGAAGGCGCCGAGCTTCGGCTGGATTGCGGCGCTGGCGCTGGCCGTGTGCTGCGCCCTGCGTCTCGCGCGCTTCAACGCGCGGCTCGACGCCGCCGAGCAGCCGCACAAGAGCGCTGGCTTCAACACCGGCGTCCCGGCGCCGGCCGGGGCCGGGCTCGCCTTCGTGCCCATTTTCCTCTGGCTGGTGACCGGAAGCGAACTGTTCCGCCGCTGGGAGGGCGTGATGGCGTGGACCCTGTTCGTCGCCGCGCTGATGATCTCGAGCCTGCCGACCTACAGCTGGGCAAGCATCCGTATTCGCCGCGATTGGCGGCTGTTCGCCCTGGCCGGCGTGGCGCTGCTCGGCGCGGCGCTGGTCGTGGCGCCGTGGACGACCCTGCTGGCCGTCGCCGCGCTCTACCTGCTGATGATCCCGGTCGGCCTGATGAGCTATGCGCGGGTCAGGCGGCGGCGCGCCACTGCGTCCGGGCGCGCCTAGGGGGGGCCGCCTGCATCCGAATCCGGATCGTGCGGCCGCCGGCGACGGGCGGATGCCGCGGCTCGCCCTTGAGGGCGGCGGCGATCTTCGCGCCGCTCTCCTCAAGAATGCGCGCACCGAGGACCACCAGGAGCCACAGAGTGGCGAGGAAGGGCAGGGTGCCGAGTGCTGCAGACATCGCGTCGTACCTCCGTTGAGGAGGTGAAATGTTCACTGTTTGTTCTCACTTGTCAAGCCCGGCCGCAAAGCGTCGGCCGAATGCTTGAAACTGCGCCCCGCTTCGGCTAGGGGCCGCGCCTCAACCCGCATGGGAAGCAACATACACCGGTCGGCCGGGGCCTAACCGCCATGTCCGCATCGCTTCCCAGAGGCAGAACCGGAAGGAGAAAGACTATGGCGGCCACGGTCGTCACCATGCAGCAATTGCTCGAGGCCGGAGCGCATTTCGGCCACCAGACCCACCGCTGGAACCCCAAGATGAAGCCGTACATCTTCGGCGACCGCAACGGGGTGCACATCATCGACCTGTCGCAGACCGTGCCGCTGTTCGCGCGCGCGCTCGACTTCGTCCAGCAGACCACGGCCCGTGGCGGCAAGGTGCTGTTCGTCGGCACCAAGCGCCAGGCCCAGGACGCGATCGCCGAGGCGGCCGGTGCGTCCGGCCAACATTTCGTCAACCACCGCTGGCTCGGCGGCATGCTGACCAACTGGAAGACCATCTCCAACTCGATCAAGCGGCTCAAAAGCCTCGAGGAGCAGCTCGGCGGCGACACTGCCGGCCTGACCAAGAAGGAAGTGCTCC
>DASRAY010000020.1:0-68060 GCA_035637935.1 Sphingomicrobium sp. | reverse complement strand
ACATCCATCGGTGCGCCGAGGTCCTCGAGCGGCAGGATCGCGCGGACGATCGACGAGCGGCCGTCGGCCGCGATCGTCAGCCTTGCCCGCAGCTCCGACCCGTCGTTCAAAGCCACGCCCGCGATTCGGCCCCGCTCCTCGACAAAGCCGGTCACCGGCATGCTCATCACCAGCTCGAAGCCCGGGAACGCCTTCGCTTCCTCGCGCAGGAAATCGAGGAAGTCCCATTGCGGCATCATCGCGATGAACGGCGCCGGCGTATCGAGGTGGGAAAGGTCGCCGATGGTCCACTCGCGCCCGGCCATGCGCAGTTCGGCGCCTTCCACCCGGTTGTGCGGCCGCTTGAGGAAGCGCTCGAGCATGCCGAGCTGGTCTAGGATCTCCATCGTCGAGGGGTGTACGGTGTCGCCGCGGAAATCGCGGAAGAAGTCGGCGTGCTTCTCGAGCACCCGGACGCGGCAACCGGCGCGCGCGAACAGCAGCCCGGCCATCATCCCGGCCGGCCCGCCGCCCACCACGATCAGGTCGACGTCTGACGCCATGACGTCACGCCTCTACCGTCATTCCCGAGAAAAGGGCAGAAGCATGCCATGGCAGGCGAGTTCTCGACCTCGGGCTTCAGCGACGCGCTGGTCATCCTCGGCGCCGCCGGGATCGTCATCCCCGCCTTCGCCCGAATCCGCATCAGCCCGATCATCGGCTTCATCCTGATCGGCACGCTGGTCGGCCCGCACGGGCTCGGGGCGCTGACCGGCGCTTACCCCTGGCTTCATTTTGTGACGATCTCCAACGCCGACAGGATCGAGCCCTTCGCCGAGCTCGGAATCGTCCTGCTGCTGTTCTCGATCGGGCTGGAGCTGTCCTTCCGCAGGCTGTGGGGCATGCGCGCCCTGGTGTTCGGGGCGGGCTCGGCGGAGCTGCTGGGCGCGGCGGCGATCCTCGCCGGCGGCCTGTACTTCACCGGCACGAGCGCCGCCGGCGCCATCGCCCTCGGGCTCGCCCTGGCGCTGTCGTCGACGGCGCTCGTGATCCCGCTGGTCGGGACCCACAGCCCGGTCGGCCGCTCGGCGCTCGGCATGCTGCTGTTCGAGGATCTGGCGCTGGTGCCGATCGTCTTCCTGCTCGGCGCGATGGCGCCGGTCGCCGCCGGCAGTGTGGGCTCGCTGCTGATGACCCTGCTCATCGGTGGAGTCACCGCGGTGGCCATGCTGTTCCTCGGCCGCCTCCTGCTCCCGCGGCTGTTCGCCCAGGCGGCGCGGACCAAGAATCCGGAACTGTTCCTGTCGGCCTGCCTGCTGGTCGTGATTGTTGCCAGCCTGGTGACGTCGGCGATCGGTTTCTCCGCCGTACTCGGCGCGCTGATCGCCGGCATCGTCATCGCCGAAACCGACTATCGCGGCGAGGTCGAGGCGATCACCGCTCCGTTCCGCGGCCTCGGCCTCGGCATCTTCCTGATCACGGTCGGAATGAGCGTCGACCTGCGGATGGTGCTCGCTGACTGGCAGAGCCTCCTCGGAGCGTTGGTCGGAGTGCTGGTCGTCAAGGCCGTGGTCACCGCGCTGCTGCTGAAGCTCGGCGGAGCGCGGATGGCGGTCGCCGCCGAGACCGGCGTGCTGATGGCCTCGCCGTCGGAAACGACGCTGATCGTGCTCGGCGCGGCCACAGCCGCCCGGCTGATCAGCCAGGACAGCGCCGCCTTCTGGCAGATCGTCACCGCGATCGGGCTGACGGTGACTCCGCTGCTCGCCAAGCTCGGCCGCGCCGCCGGCAGCCGGTTCGCCGGACGGTCGATGGCCGACCAGATGGACTCGTCGCTCGACCGCGCGGAGCTCGGGCAGGTGGTGATCCTCGGCTTCGGCCGGGTCGGGCGGATGGTCGCCGACATGCTCGACACGCACGGCAAGGATTATCTGGCGATCGACAGCGATTCCGACGGCGTCCGGGCGTCGCGCGAGGAAGGCTATGACGTGCTGTTCGGCGACGTCGCTCGCCCCGAGCTGCTCGACAAGCTTCGCCAGCGCCAGCCGAGCGCGCTGATCCTCACCATGGACAATCCGGTGCTGGTCAATCGCCTGACCAAGGAGTTGCGGCGGGTCTTCCCGGATTTGCCGATCATCGCCCGGGCCCGCGACACGTCCCATGCCGCCCAATTGTACAAGGCCGGAGTGACCGACGCCGTCCCCGAGACGCTCGAAGCGTCGCTTCAGCTGTCGGAGGCGGTGCTGGTCGATCTCGGCGTGGCGATGGGTCCGGTCATCGCCAGCATCCACGAGAAGCGCGACGAGCTCCGGACGGAAATCAGGAACGAGGCAGCAATGGAGGAACAGCCGCGGCTCGGCCGGCGCCGGCTGCGCGAGTCGGGTCCGGCCTAGATCTCGACCTGGCTGCCGAGCTCGACAACGCGGTTGGTCGGAAGCTTGAAGAACTCCATCGCGCTTTCGGCGTTGCGCAACATCCAGGCGAACAGTTTCTCGCGCCAGATCGCCATTCCCGGCCGCGACGAGGCGAGCAGGGTCTGGCGGGCGAGGAAGAAGCTGGTGTCCATCATCTTGCACTTCTCGCCGATGCCCTTGAGCTGGGCGAGCGCGGCGGGCACGTCGACCTCCTCCATGAAGCCGTAGCGCACCTTCACCCGGAAGAAGCCCGAGCCATAGTCCTTCTGCTCGATCCGTTTTTCGCTCGGGACATAGGGCACGTCCTCGATCCGCACGGTGAGCAGGATCACCCGTTCGTGGAGCACCTTGTTGTGCTTGAGGTTGTGGAGCAGCGCGTGCGGCACGCCCGAGGCGGAGCTGGTCATGAACACCGCGGTCCCCGGCACCCGCGCCGCGCTGGTCGCTGCCGACTTGATGAAAATCTCCATCGGCAGGCTCGCCTCATTCATCCGGTCGATCATCAGCTTGCGCCCTTTGGCCCAGGTGGTGAGCAGGGTGAAGGCGATCGCCCCGACCAGCAGCGGGAACCAGCCGCCGGCCGGGATCTTGAGCAGGTTCGCCGCGAGGTAAGCGCCGTCGACCGTGAAGAACAGCACCAGCAGCACCGCGACGATCGCCCGGTTCCAGTTCCACATCTGGCGCAGCACCACCGCGATCAGCACCGAGTCGATCAGCATCGCGCCCGTGACAGCGATGCCGTAGGCGGCGGCGAGGTTGGACGAGCTGCGGAACGTCAGCACGAGCAGGATGACCATGATCATCAGCGCCCAGTTGACGACCGGAATGTAGATCTGGCCGGCGGCGGCTTCGCTGGTGTGGGTGATCCTAAGCCGCGGGATGAAGCCGAGCTGGATCGCCTGCTGGGTCACCGAGAAGGCGCCCGAGATCACCGCCTGGCTGGCGATGATCGTCGCCGCGGTCGCCAGCAGCACCAGCGGCAGCCGGAACGCATCGGGCGCGAGATAGAAGAATGGGTCGCTGACCTTGGTCAGCGCCTCTGCCGGCCCGGCCGACAGGAGCATTGCACCCTGCCCCATGTAGTTCAGCAGCAAGGCGGGCAGGACGAAATAGAGCCAGCTGAACTTTATCGGTCGGCGGCCGAAATGCCCCATGTCGGCGTAGAGCGCTTCGGCTCCGGTCACCGCCAGGACCACGGAGCCCATGGCGATAAATGCCCGGAGCGGATCCTCCACGAAGAAATAAACCGCGTGCAGCGGGTTGACCATCGCCGTGATCACGCTCGGATCGCCCATGATGTGCATGACACCGAGGACAGCGATCGTGACGAAGTACAGGATCATCACTGGGCCGAACATCGACCCGACGCGGGCCGTGCCGTGGGCCTGGATCGCGAACAGGCCGACCAGAATCCCGATGGCGATCGGAACGACGAACGGCGCCAGTCCGGCATTGACCACCGTCAGGCCCTCGACCGCCGAGAGGACCGAGATCGCCGGAGTGATCATCGAATCGCCGTAGAACAGCGCCGTCGCGAACACTCCGAGGAGCACGATGCCCTTCGTCCAGCGCTTCGTTCCGCCGAGCGTTCGGTTGATCAACGCCAGCAGCGCCAGGCTGCCGCCCTCGCCCTTGTTGTCCGCCCGCATGATGATCGTGACATATTTGAGCGTCACGATGATCATCATCGACCAGAAAATCAGGCTGAGCACACCATAGATGTGCAGCTGATCGACCTGCAGCTTGTGATGGCCCGCAAAGGTCTCGCGGAACGCGTAGATCGGCGACGTGCCGATGTCCCCGAACACGATCCCGATCGCGCCGATTGCCAGCTTGTAGAGCGGTCCACGGGCATGGCCGTGCGCAGTGTCCTGCGGCGCTTCGGTGGTCGCGCCTCCAGTCGCGGTGATGTTCATCTTGTGAGGTTCAGACTGGACAGACTGCGAACTCGCGCCCCCGATGCCCGATCGACATTCTCGATCACGGGCGCGCCCAGTTAGCACTGCCGCTCAAGCCCCGCAATCGGTGGGGACAGCGGCGAAAAGCCCGTCTATAGGCCCGCGCAACCAACATCAGCGGAGCGAACGATTAATGCGCATCGGGGTGCCAAAAGAGATCAAGGTCCATGAATATCGCGTCGGGCTGACCCCGGCCTCGGTCGCCGAGCTGGTCGCCCACGGGCACGAAGTCGTGGTCGAGACCAGGGCCGGCGACGGGATCGACTGTCCCGACAAGGCGTTCGAAAAGGCCGGTGCGAAGATCCTTCCGGCGGCCGCGTCGGTATTCGAGGCCGCCGACATGATCGTGAAGGTCAAGGAGCCGCAGCCGCAGGAAATCGCGCTGCTCGAGCCGCGCCACATCCTCTTCACCTACCTCCACCTCGCCGCGGACAAGCCTCAGGCCGAGGGGCTGATGAAGTCGGGGGCGACGTGCATCGCCTATGAGACGGTGACGTCGAACTCGGGCTCGCTGCCGCTGTTGAAGCCGATGAGCGAGGTCGCGGGCCGGATGTCGGTCCAGGTCGGCGCCCATTATCTCGAAAAGGAACAGGGCGGCCGCGGGGTGCTGCTCGGCGGCGTCCCCGGAGTGGCTCCGGCGACCGTTGCGATCCTCGGCGGCGGGGTCGCCGGCGTCAACGCGGCGCAGATGGCGGTCGGAATGCGCGCCGACGTCACCATCTACGACATCAACATGGAGCGGCTGGCCGAGCTCGACATGTTCTTCTCGAGCCAGATCAAGACCGCCTACGCGTCGCGCTCGGCGATCGCCAACGCGGTCGAGAAGGCCGAGCTGGTGATCGGCGCCGTGCTCGTGCCCGGGGCCGCGGCGCCCAAACTCGTCACCCGCGACATGCTGAAGACGATGAAGCGCGGCTCGGTGCTGGTCGACATCGCGATCGATCAGGGCGGCTGCTTCGAGACGAGCCACGCGACGACCCACGCCGACCCGGTCTACGAAGTTGACGGGATCATCCATTATTGCGTGGCGAACATGCCGGGCGCGGTCGCCCGGACCAGCGCCTTCGCCCTCAACAATGCGACCTTGCCGTTCGCTTTGAAGATCGCCAACCTCGGCGCCGAGGAAGCGATGCGGCGCGACCCGCATCTCGCCGCCGGGCTCAACGTGTCAGGCGGCAAGATCCGCCATGAAGCGGTCGCGGAGGCTCTCGACCTGCCTTACGACCCGGTCTGAGCGGTGGGCTGCGAGCTGCCGGTCAGCGACGATTCCAGCCAGTGCTGGATCTGGCTGCGCGGGGCCGCGCCGACTTTCTGGGCGATCGGCTGGCCGCCCTTGAACAAGAGCATGGTCGGGATCCCGCGGACGCCGTAGCGGCCGGGCGTGTCGGGATTCTCGTCGATGTTGAGCTTGGCTACCGTGACCTTGTCGCCGAGCTCGTTCGAAATCTCTTCGAGCGCCGGGGCGATGATCCGGCATGGCCCGCACCATTCGGCCCAGAAATCGACCAGCACCGGCCCATCGGCACCCAGGACATCGGTGGCAAAGCTCTGGTCGGTGACGGTCTTCGTGGCCATGGCGGCGACTCTCCTGCAAAAGGTTAACGGCCATATGGGCGCTCACCCGCGGCCGCTCAAGGCATCAGTTCGATGAGTTTCGGGGCGGCGGTGTAGAGCAATGCCGCCCTCACCGTCCTGCCCGGGAAAATCACCCGCAGCGCATCGGCGTAGGCTTGCATTTGCGCCCGGTGGGACGGCGGCACCGCGGCGTCGCTGTCGGGCACCCGGCCGGTCTTGAAGTCGATCACCGAGACCCGGCCGTCCTCGACCAGCAGGCGATCGACCGTGCCGGCGATCACTCGGCCGTCGCCAAGCGTGGCGGTGAGCGGGGCCTCGCCGAGCGACCCGGGACCGAACAGGTCGGCGAAGTCGGGATGCGCGAGCACCTCGCAGACCTGGGCGACGATCTCTTCCCGCTCCTCCGGCGCGGCGACGCCCGCCGCTCGCTCGAGCCAGGCGAGGGCGCAGTCCCGCCGCTCTGCCGGCGCGACCGGGGCGAGCCGTTCGAGCAGCTGGTGGATCAGCGAGCCGCGCCGGGCTGCGGCACGCATCGCCGGGCTCGGCGGCGGCGCGGCTTCCTCGTCCGTCGCCATGGCGGACGGAGCGAGCGGCCGCGGCGGGCGCTCCTCGACCGGCGCCGGGCGCACCGCCCAATCGGGCACTGCGATCGGCGGCGGCGCGATCTTGTTCGGGGCGATCTTCGGCCGGCGCGATGAGCCGGACGCGTAGCGCAGACCCCCGGTCGCGGACGGCTCGGCCCCGATTGCCGTCAGCGCGCGCTCGACGATCCCGTGCCAGCTGTTGGGCGGGCGCGGGTCGGCGCCGTCCTTCCGCTCGCGCGGACGCGGCCCGCTGACCACCAGCCGGTCGGCGGCGCGGGTCAAGGCGACGTAAAGCAGCCGCAGATGCTCTTCGAGGTCGCGTTTCTCTTCGTCGAGGATGCGGTCGTCGAACGGCGGCCCCCGCTCCTCCTTCTTCGGACGAAGCAAGGGGAGCGGCCCCGCCGGCCCGAGCTCGAAGTCGATCGTGATTGGCCGGCGCCCGAGCCGCGCCGGGTCGGCGGTGGCGTCGGCGAGGATCACGACCGGCGCTTCGAGGCCCTTGGCGCCGTGGACCGTCATCACCCGGACCTCGTTACCCGACTGGCCGGGATCGCGCTGGACGTCGACCGTGCCGCGCGAGAACCAGGCGAGAAACCGGTCGAGCGAGGCAATTTCGTTGCGCTCGAACTCGAGCGCGCTGTTGGTGAGCTCGTCGATCGCGTCGCGCGCCGCCAGGCCGAGCCGCGCATAGAGCTTGCGGCGGCCTTGCAGCGGCCCGCTGAGGATCGTCTGGAGGAACCGCGACGGAATGGTGAAATCCGCGATGCGGAGCAGCTCCGACAGCGCCTCGTGGGCCTCGCGAAACTCGGTCGAACGTTCGCGCAGCTCGCGCCAGAGCGAGCCCTTGCGGCCGTAGGCGAGCGCCCGGAGGCGGTCCTGATCCCAGCCGAGCAGCGGTGAGACGAGCAGGCACGCCAGGCTCAAGTCATCGTTGGGCTGGACCGCGAAGCGGACGGCGGCGAGCAGGTCCTGGACGGCGAGCGGCTCGTGCAGGTGCAGCCGGTCGACCCCGGCAACGGGCACCCCGGCGGCGAACAGCCGCGCGACGATGAGCGAGGCGAGCTCGCCGCGGCTGCGCACCAGCACGAGGATGTCGCCGGGGGTGAGCGGCCGCCCCGTCGAGGCCAGCACCGGCGCCTCGGCGACCATCTCCCGAATGCGCTCGGCGAGATGCTCGGCGTAGCGCCGATCGCGCAGGCTGACCCAGCGCTCCTCCCCTTCTTCCGACTCGTCGTCGAAATTCTCGACCGCGAACGGCGGCCACAGCTCGACTTCGCCGGGGCGGTCGCGATGGTGGGCGCGGTGCGGCGGCGGCGGCTCGGCCAGCGCCAGCGCCTGGTGGCCGAGCGTCGCGACGACTGCATCGACCACATCGAGCACCGGCTGCGCCGAGCGGAAGCTGGCGGCGATCGACAGGTCGCGGAACGCGCGCGCCCGGCGCTGGTAGCTGAACAAATCGTCGCCGTCGCCGAGGGCCGCCGAGCGCTCCCGGAACCGGCGCCGGGCCTCGTCGAAGCGCTTCGGGTCGGTGCCCTGGAAGCCGTAGATGGCCTGCTTGAAATCGCCGACCATGAACAGGGTGCGGTGGCGCTCCTCGGCCTCGCTCGAGCCGCTGAAATATTCGTCGACCAGGCGCTCGATGATCTCCCACTGGGCCGCGTTGGTGTCCTGCGCCTCGTCGACCAGCACGTGATCGACCCGCCGGTCGAGCTTGTAGCGCACCCAGTCGCCCATCCCCGGCTGGGCGAGCAGCCGCCGGGCCCAGTCGATGAGGTCGTTGAAGTCGGCGACCCCCGCGCTCCGCTTGGCGCGGGCGTAGGCCGCGGCGAAGGCTTGGCCCGCGCGCAGCCCGGCGGAGATATCGCGGGCGAGGCGGGCCCGGTTCTGAATGTCGAGGAGCTCCCCGACCAGGTTGGCGAGACGCCCGGCGTTGGCCTCGTAATGCGGCTCGGCCTTTGACTGGCCGGCCGACACCCGCGGCGTGCCTTTCTCGGTCAGCACGATCTTGCGCAGCGCGGTCAGCTCGGCAGCGCGCTCGATCGGGGTCAGGGCAAGCCACCGCTCAATCGTCTCGGCGTGACCCAGCCCGCTTTGCGCGCCCCACTTCCGGTTGGCCTCCGCGACCGCCCGAAGCAGGTCGCAGTCGAAGCCCTCGTCGCCGCACTTGGCCGCGATATAATCGTCGGTCGAGCCCTCGGGCAGATCCATCCGCCGGCGGATCATCGGCTCGATCGTGTCGGCCTCACCCAGGTATGTCATCGCGTCCGCCTTGCGCGCGCAGGCCTGGAGATAGTCGACCGCGCCGGCCTCGCCGAGCCGCCGGCTCAACGACTGGATGTCGCGGGTCAGGCGCTCGTCGCCGGTCGCTTCGGCATCGGCCATCAGCTCGGCGAGCGTGCGCCGGACCAGCTCCTGCTCGGCCCGCCCCTCGATCGGCTGGATTCCGGGCGCGATCCCGACCTCGGCCGGAAAGGCGGCGAGCAGGCCCTGGGCGAAGCTGTGGATGGTCTGGATCTTGAGGCCACCGGGGCAGTCGAGGACCTTGGCGAACAGCCGCCGCGCATTCTCGCGCGCCGGCGGGCTCGAATCCTCGCCGAGCGCCTCGAGCTCGCTGAACAGCTCGCTGTCCTTGAGCCGGACCCAGGCCGCGAGGCGGGTTCCGATCCGGTTGGCCATCTCCGCCGCCGCCGCCTTGGTGAAGGTCAGGCACAGGATCGATTCGGCCCGCGCGCCCTTCAGCAGCAGACGCAGCACCCGCGCCGTCAGGACTTCGGTCTTGCCGGTCCCGGCCGAGGCCGACAGCGCCGCATGCGCGCTCGGGTCGGCCGCGAGCGCCTGCTCGCCCTTCAGCGGGTGGAACGGCCTAAAGCGCTTGCTCATGCGCGCCTCGACGCCATAGAGGACAGGCGATGAGCGACGACGACGACGACGACGACGATCTCGACCGCGCGAGCAAGCAGCGCCGCGACAAGCTGGTCAAGGCCGGAGTCGCAGTCGGCATCGGCTCGGCGGCGATCGTCGCCGCGCTGCTCTACGCGTCCCAGGTCAGGAAGCGGCCGAAGCGTTAGCCTCATTTGCGGCCGTACCATTCTTCGAGCCGCATCAGCTGATCATAGTCGCCATAGGGGGCGTAGGCCGGATTGAGCTTGGCCGTAAACGGCTCGCTGCCGGTCAGCCAGCGCCCGGCGGCCTCGGCGAAGCTGGCATAGGCCCTCTCCAGGAACTCGCCCGGCGCCATGCCCTTGTCCGGGCTCATCAGCCGCCCGAACGTCCCCTTGTGCCGCGCCAGCGACCAATATTCGAAGACCTCCGGATCGCCGGTGACGCCCTCGAACCCGCCGGCGCTGCCGATCAGCCCGAGCAGGCCCAGCTGGAGCGCGAAACCGGCATCGACCGCTTTCTGGGTCGGCGGCTGGCCGGTCTTGTAGTCGATGATGGCGAGGGTGCCGTCGGCGAGGCGGTCGATGCGGTCGGCGCGGCCGTGGACCGTGACTCCGGCGACCACCGCTTCACCGGCCGCCTCGGCCCGCAAGGGCCTGCGGCCTTCCGCCTGGTTGCCGCGCTCTTGCTCGGCCATCCAGTCGATCGCTTCGAGCAGGCGCGGCGACCATAAGGCGCGGAGCATCGGGTGGACGGCCTCGTGCACCAGCAATTGCTCGGCGCGGGGACGCAGCTTGTCGGGGTCGCACGCGTCATGTTGCAGCCAGTCCTGGAGCACTTTGTGCACCGCATCGCCCTTCCAGCGGGCGGAGAAATCGGCATCGACCGGATCCTTGACCCGCAGGCCGAGGATCGCCTGGGCGTAGAAGGCGAAGGGATCGGCCTTGAGGCGATCGACCGCGGTCACCGAAATCCGCTCGGGGCGCTGGTCCGCGGGGGGCGCCGGCGCGGGGCGCGAGGCCGGCCGGGCCGGGCCGGGATCGTCGAGCACCCGGACCAGGCGCTCAAGCCTGGTGTCGCGCGGCAACCCGCCGCTGATCGCGTCCAGCCGCAGCAGGAAGCGCGAGGCGACGGTCGGCGACCGGCTGTCGCGCCGGGCGCGGGTGATCAGTACGTCCGGAGCGCCGAGCGCGCTCGCGAAGTCATGCGCCGCAAGGCCGATGCGATGTTCGAGGCCCGGCATCGCGAGATTGGCGCGGACCTTGGGCGGGAGCCACGGATCGGGCGCCGGAAGCGCCGGCCAGACGCCTTCGTTGAGCCCGCCGAGAATGACCAGGTCGGCGCGCTGCAGCCGCGCTTCGAGCAGGCCCCAGATCGAAATCCGCGGATGACCGCCGTACGGCGGACGCACCGAGCGCTGGTCGAGCAATTGCCGCAGGACTGCCACCGCCGCGTCGGCCGTGACCATCAGCCGATCGGCCGGGCCGGGCTCCTGGAGCTCGCCGATCAGCTCAGCGGCGAGCCGGCCCGCCGGTCCGCGCCACGCCGCATCGCCGGCCAGCCCCCCGGCCGCCGTCATCAGCGCTTCGGCGAGCCGGCTCAATGGCACGGGCGAGTCGAACAGCCCATCGAGCGCCACGAACCGCGGGCGGAGCCGCTGCCACGCCGGCAGCGCACCGAAATGGGCGTCGAGGCCGGCAAGGCCGGCGGCCGGGCGCGGACCGCGCAACTTGAGGTCCAGCTCGCGCACCCCATCGAGCCAACGCAATCGCTCCTCCCCCTCGCCGCCGACCAGCGGATGCTTGGCCAGCGCGAGCAAGGGCACCGGCGCCAGCCCCTCGGCGGCCGCCGCGGCAATCCCCAGCAACAGCGTTCCCGCCGGGGTTTGCGACAGCGGACTGCCGGCGCTGTCGTCGGCCGCGATTCCCCACCGCTCGAGAAGCGCCGAAACGCGGGCGCCGAGCTGGCGGTCCGGAGTGATCAGGGCGGCGGTCTTGCCGGGCGTCTCGAGCGCCTCGCGCAGGAGGAGCGCAATCGCCTGCGCCTCGGCGGCCGAGTCCGGCAGCTCCGCCAGGCGGATTCCGCTGAGCCGGCGATCCACTGGCCGCAGCGACTGCCACTTGTGGGAGAAATCGGGCGCGGCCATCGCGTTGGCGACGGCCCGGGCGCGCGGCGGGGACGATGCGGCTCGGCCCGAATGGCGCCAGCGCTCCACTTCGCCGCGCCCGACCCCGATCCGGTCGAGCAGCAGCTTCAGGTGGAACTGCGGGTGAGTCTCCTCGCCGCGCCCGTTGTCGTCAGGGCCGAGCGCGTCCCATTCCTCGTCCGGCATCACGTCGGGGAGGCTGAGGCCCGGAAGCACGACCATCCCGTCGGGCAGGCGCGCGACCCGGGCCAGCAGCGCTGCGACCGCCGGAGCCGCGGTGGTCACGCCCGCGGCGATCGTGAAGCCGGCGGGCGGCTCGATCTGCCATCGCTCGGCGGTGCGCCGAAGCAGCCGGTTGCGGCGGTCGGCAAGGTCGATCGCGCCCTGATCCGCGAGGATGCCGGGCCAGGCCTGGTGGATCAGCTGCAGCTTCGCGAGCGACTTTTCCCAATGCCGCGCAAGGTCGTCGGTCCCGGTGACGGCCTCCTTCAAGCGGCCGGGCTCGACCTCCTCCACCAACAGCGCGTCGAGCGCGCGAGCGAGATCGGCGGCCATCCTTAGCGCCTCTGCCGAGCCGTCGCCGACGATCGAAGCCAGGGTCAGCAACCGCTCGAGCGGATCGATCGCCGGCTTGAGCGGCTCGGCGCCGATCGGATCGAGCGCGCCGCCGAGCCGGTCGTCCAGCTCCGGGTCGCCGATCGGGATCAGCCGGGGGAGCAGCAGCCCGCCTCCGCTCGCGCGCACGAAGGCGTCGGTCAGGGCCCGCACCGCGCGATTGTTGGGCAGCAGGATCCGGCCGCGCGCCAGCGCCATCGGGTCGCGGCCGAACCGCGCTGTCAGCCCGGCAACGAGCGCGTCCGCGAACGACCGGTGGGCGGGAACGGTGTAGACGGACGGGCGCTCCGCCCGGTCAGGCATCTTCGAGCGTCGCTTCCGTCAGCTTGATCGAGCGCGGCGTGCCGACATCGAACCACAGGCCCTGGTGGACCGCGCCGAAACAGCGGCCCTCGGCGATCGCGCGATTCCACAGGAGGTTGGTCGAGAACGGCCCGTCGGGCGCGTCGCGCAGCAATCGCTTCGACAGGATCTGGATGCCAGTGAACACGAACGGCGCGACCCGGCTCTTGTCGCGTCGCCGCAACCGGCCCTGCCGGTCCATGTGGAAGTCGCCGAGGCCGCGATGGTTCTGCGCGCGGGCCAGCGGCACGAGCAGGAGCAGCGCGTCCATCTTCTTGTCGTCCCAGTGCGACGCGAGCAGCTTCAGCGTGTCGGCCGGCCCGTCGATCCACAGATTGTCGCTGTTGATCGCGAGGAACGGGTCGGAATCGATGAGGTCGGCCGCCTGGACCAGTCCGCCGCCGGTTTCCATCAGCAGCTTGCGCTCGTCTGAAATCACCACCTCGAGCCCGTGCTTGCGGCTGGTGAGATGGGCCTCGACCGCGTCGGCGAGATAATGGACGTTGACCACGACCTTCTTCACCCCGGCCCCGCGCAGCCGGTCGAGCACATGGTCGAGCAGCGCCTTGCCGGCGACCTCGATCAGCGGCTTGGGCTTGGTCGCGGTCAGCGGCCGCATGCGCTTGCCCAGCCCCGCGGCCATGATCATCGCCGTGCGCGGGACTTCACCGGGAACTTCGGCGCGCAGTCGCAGCGCGCGGCGGGCCTGGCTCACGCGGCCTGCCTCCACGGCTCGCGGCGGTGCTCGGGCCGGACATTGGAGTCGAACCAGTCGAGCACCGGCTTCAGGTGCGGCGCCGCGAGGTCGCGCTCGAGCAGGCCCCACATGCGCGGCTGGAACCGGCGGTAATGCGGCTTATCGTCGCGCTTCCACAGCCGGGTGAAAATGCCGAGGATCCGCGTGTTGCGCTGCGCCGCCAGCGCCCAATAGGCGCGCTCGAACGTCGCGCCATGGCCGGTCGCGGCGATGTAGCGGTCGATCATCGCCCGCTCGACCGCCGCGGGCACGTCGCGCCGCGCATCCTCGAGCACCGAGGCGAGGTCGTAGGCCGGGTGACCGGAGACGGCGTCCTGGAAGTCGAGCAGCCCGAAGCGGGCGACGCCCTCGAGGCCGTCAACCAGCATCACGTTCTCGGCATGATAATCGCGCAGCACCGTGACCGGGCCGAGTCCGTCGCCGGCGACCGGCTCGAGCGCCTCCCGCCACGCCGCCTCATAGGCCGCCTGGTCGACCTCGAGGCCGACGGCGGGGCAATACCATTCGGTGAACAGGAGCAGCTCCTCGAGCCATTGGTCGAGGCCATGGGGCCTCAGCCCCGGCATCGGCTCGTGCTGGTGGAGGTGGACCAGGACGTCGGTGGCCAGCTCGTACAGCTCGTGCTCGCGGGCCGGGTCTTCGTCGAGGAATTCGCGCAGCCGCCAGTCGCCGAAGTCGGCGAGGAGGAGCAGGCCCCGCTCGAGGTCGCGAGCCAGGATCTTCGGGGCGCTCAAGCCAACCGAGGCGAGCCATTCGGCGACCGCGATGAACGGCCGCGGGTCCTCGTGCGGCGGCGGCGCGTCCATCAGCACCGCGCTCCGCTCGCCGGTCACGACCCGAAAGTAGCGGCGGAACGACGCATCGCCGGCGAGCGGCAGGATTTCGGCTCCCGCCCAGCCCGAAGCGGCAAGGAATTCAGGCGCATGGGCGGGCGGTTTCATCGGGGCGGCCACCGCCCCTCCCATGACGGTGGGACCCGGGCTGTCAAGATTCTGTCGCCGCCCGGGCCAAATTCGAGCGACAGGGCGAGCGCTTCGGGCCACCAGCCCGACCTCGCCCGCTCCGGCCATTCGACCAGCAGCACCGCCTGTGCCGCGGAATCGAGGCCGAGTTCGTCGATCTCGGACGGCTCCTCGATGCGATAGAGGTCGACGTGCCACACCGGCGGGTCGAGCTCCTCATAGGGCTGGACGATCGCGAAGCTCGGGCTCGGCACTTCGCCGTCGTGGCCGAGCCCGGCGATGAACCCGCGGGCGAGCGCGGTCTTGCCGACGCCGAGCGGCCCGGACAAGGTGATCACGTCCCCGGGCCGGGCGCGGCGCGCCAGCTGCGCCCCGACGGCCGCCGTCGCCGCCTCGTCGACCAGGGTCATTTGGTCCCGCGCGGGATCGTCAGGGTGACCGTCGTGCCCTTCCCCTTCTTGGACTGAAGCTCAACGGTGCCGCCGTGCGCCTCGATGAACTGGCGCGTCAGCGGCAGGCCGAGGCCGAGCGCGGCCTCGCCCCGAATCCCTTCCTCGACCACCCTGTCGAAGCGGTTGAACGCGCGTGGCAGGTCCTTGGCCGCGATCCCCGAGCCATTGTCGGTAATGCGGATCACGGCTTGCTGATCGTCGCCCTCGGCTTCGAGCACGACGCGGCCCTTGCGGTCGGTATAAGCGATCGCATTGTTGAGCACGTGCTCGATCGACTCGCGGATTCGCCGCGCATCGCCGGACAGGAACCCGACCGTGCTCGCGATTTGCGCTTCCAGCTTCTGCGCCTTTTCTTCCGCGCGCGGCCGCACGGTTTCGACCGCGGAGCGGCACAGGCCGGCGAGGTCGACCCGCTCGCGCTCGAGCGCGACGCCACGGGTGTCGCCGGTGGTGAGGTCGAGCACGTCGTTGATCAGCTTGGACAGCCGCGCCACCGCCTCGAGGATCGCGTTCACATAATCGGCGGCGGTCGGCGACAGCGACCCGGCATAGCCCGCGCCGAGCATCTCGGCGAAGCCGCCGATCGAGGTCAGCGGGGTTCTTAGCTCGTAGCTCATGTTGGCGACGAAGTCGGTCTTGATCCGGTCGGCCGCCTCGAGCGCCGCGGCCCGCTCGCGCAGCGCGGCTTCGATCCGCGTCGAGTCGGTCACGTCGACCATGGTGAAGAGCGCGTTGCCGTCGGGCAGCGGGACTGCCGCGAACTGGAAGTGGCGGCCGTCGGTCATCGAAATGCGCCCGTTCGACGACTGGCGCTCGTTGGTGGTCTGGCGGACCATCTCGCGGATTTGCGCGGCGGCCGTCGGATTGACCAGCTTGCGGGCCATCGCCGGGACCAGCTCGTCGACCCGCGGGTGCTCGCTAAGCCATTCCTCGTCGAGCTCCCAATCCTCGATGAAGCGGCGGTTCCACAGATAGAGGCGGCCGTCGCTGGCGAAGACGCTGATCGCCTCGAACAGATTGTCGAACGTCGCCGCGCGGACCCGGAGCAAGGTGTCGCGCGCCGAGGCGAGGCGCAGCTGCTCGGTGCGGTCCTCGATGAACAATCTGAGGCCGCCGTCGGGCAGCGGCTGGGCGACGACCCGGAGGTGGTCGCCGTTGGGCAGCATCCATTCTTCCTCGAGCACCTCCTCCGGGCTGCTGAACCAGGCGCGCCGCTCCTCCTTCCATGCCGGGAAGTCGCGCGTTTCGGGCAGGCGCTGGCCGTCGCGCATGCGCTCGATCACGCGGTCGAACTCGGGCTGCTCGAGGAGCCATTCGGAATCGAGCTGGGTCATGACGGCGAACGGCCGGTTGAAGAAGCTTAAGTTGCGATCGGCATCGAACTGGGCCGTGCCGGCGGTCATCCGGTCGGCCAGCTCGCGCTGCGATTCGATGTGCCGGGCGAGCTCGGTGCGGGCGTCCTCGAGGTCCTGGATGTCGATCGCGAAGCCGGCCACGGCCCCGGTCGCCAGCGGCACGTTGACGATCCGCAGCATGCGCCGCTCGCCGCCGCGAACGATCGCCGGCTGCATGCTCGATTGAGTCTCCCCAGTCTCGACCGCCCGGCGGGCCGTCTCGATCGGGCTGTCGTCGCCGTCCGCGTCGATCAGTTCGGCGCCGCGCTCGATCACCTCGGCGGCATCGCGCCCTTCGACCGCGGCGACGAACGCGCTGTTGACCAGGCCGAGCTTGAAGTCCGGGGCTCGGTACCACATCGGGAAGGGGGCCGCCTCGATCAGATGGGCGAGCGAATCCAGCGCTCCCTCGGTCTGGCGGAGCTTGAGCGCGAGGCGCGCCCGGTCCTCCTCCCCGGCGCTGGTGTCGTAGAGCCACAGCAGCATCGTGCCGGGCGCTTCGGGCGACGGCGCGGGCCCGCCGCGGACCTCGAACACCCGCCCCGAGCCGATCGCGCGCACGGTGAGCGCGACGCGCCGGGCGGACACCCGCGCACCGTCGATCGCCGCGGTCAGCGCCGCGAGGTCGTCGCCCGCGATGCCGCCGTCGGCGGCGGTCAGGTCGGACAGCCGCGGCGGGACGGTCTTGAGGCCGAGATCGCGCAGCAGCTGGGGGTCGACCTCGACGCGCAGGTCCGGCCGCACGACCAGCGGCCGCGCCGGGGCTGACTCGAGCAGGGCAGCGTTAGCCCGGGCGGCGGACAGCACCGTTTCCGCCAGCCGGAAGCGCCGCGCGGCGAGGATCGCGATGCCCACGGCGACCACGATCCACGCGAGCGCTAGCGCCGTGACGGCGACCACCGTCGCGACCGGCCCGGTCATCTCGAAACCCCGCTCCGCCCCATGCCCGGGTCATAAGCGGGAAGGCCGCGAACATAGAAGCAAAAAGGGCCGCCCTCCGGAGAGAGCGGCCCTGAATTTCGCGAGACCCCGGCGTCAGAGGCCGAGCAGGTCGCCGAGCTTGGCCCGAGCCTGCACGAACACGCGCCGGCCGATGTAGTCGTAATAGCTGCCGAGCAGCGGAACCTGCGCGAACGCGCCTCCGGTGATCGGCGAGCCGACGGTCGACACCAGCGGCGGCTTCTTGTTGAAGATGTTCGCCACGCCGATCGTGAAGGTGAAGTTCTTGGTCGCCTGAATCTCGGCCGAGATGCTGTGATAGGCGACCGCCGGCAGCTTGAAGATCGGGCAGTACGGCCCGCCGCGAAGCGCGTAGGCCGACGCGGTCGCCAGGCAGAAGCCGGGCGTCAGGTTCGAGGTTGCCGTAGGACCATTGGGCTGGCCGTTGGAGTCGATCAGATTCTGCCGATCTTTGGTTCCGGCGATGACCTGCAAAGCGTAGGTGATCGTGAACGGGTTCTTGGCCCAGCTCACATTGAGGTCGCCGACCCATTTCGGATCGCCGGCCTTGCCGTTAAAGGTCTGCTCGACGCCCTGGAACAGGGTGAACCGATCCTTCAGCTGCCAGGTCAATTGGCCGATCATCGACAGCGTCCCGAGATTGCCCAGGTCCTGCCGGTACCGGGCGGTGAAATCGAGACTCTTGTTGCTCTGCGTATCGATATTCAGGAACGGATCGCGGACCTGCGTGATCGAGAACTCGGGGGTGGATCCCGAGGGATTGCGATCGAACAGGTTGCACAGCGGATCGGTCGGGAAGCTCTCGGAGGTGTAGCAGCCGAAGACGATGTTTGCCGCTCCGAGCTGCGTAACCTCATCCCTCACCCTGATGTCGATGTAATCGACCGCGAAGCTGAACTGGCCGCCGCGCCACATCCACCCTTCCGGGGTGAAGATCGCGCTCAGCGTCAGGGCCTTCGACTTCTCCGGATCGAGCAGTCCGATGCCGCCCTGGGAGAAGGTCGTCGCACTGCCGCCTGCACCCACGTAGTCGGGCGGAATCCCCTGCGACGCACAATTATCGCGAAGCTGCTGGATATCGCTCACACCCCAGCGGATGCATGGATCGATCTGGCTCTGGGACAGGAAGCCCGATTCGTTGGCCAGGAACTGCTCGAACAGCGCCGGCGAACGGAACGACGTACCGTAGGTCGCGCGCAGGCGGATCCAGCTGGTCGGCGCGTAATTAGCGCCGAGCTTGTAGGTCCAGTTGCCCTTGTCCGAGTCGTGCGCGCCGTCGAATACGCAATTCAGATTCGCGTCGCACACCGGCCCAGTGCGCTTGGCATAGGTGTTGGTCAGGCGAGCCGCACCGTTGAAGGTCAGCTCGTGGATCATCGGCCGGTCGCGCAGCAGTGGAACCTCGATTTCGCCGAACAGCTCGGTGGTCCGCTCCCATCCCTTGGTGATTCCGGACGTCGTGCTCCCCCACAAATTGCCCTGTTGGCTCGCTTCGCCCGGGACGTCGTTGATCGAATCCCGGCGCCATTGACCGCCGAGCGCGAACTTCACCGCTCCGCCGGGCAGCTTGAACAGGTCGCCACCGAACGACAGTTCGGCTGTATTCTGTTTGTAGAGCGTGTTGCCCTTGTCGACCCCAAACAGGAACGCGCGCTCGGCGTCCGTGAACTCGCCGCGAAGGACGCGCGGATCGGTGTAGTTGATGTCCATGCATGGCACGCCGCGAATCGCGGTGACGGTGCCGGCGCACGGGTCGGTGCGGAACGCAGCAACACCAAACTCGATGGCGTCGCGGAAAATGATGTCGCGCGCATAGTCGCCATCCGACCGGCTGTGCTGGAAATAGAAATCGGCGAAGCCGTGCGGGAGCCATTTGGAAAGATCGGCGCGCGCCCCGGCGAGGCCGCGGAAATATTTGACGTCCGTGCTGGAATTGAACGGCGCGATGATCACCGGCAGGAGCAATTGCTCGCCGCTGAACCCCGCGTTGATCGGATCGCCCTGCGCGCTCGGGTCGCACGTCGTGCCGTCACAGAAGAAGTAAGGGAGATAGATCCCGAACGGAGCTGTGAAGTAGGTCGGTGCGGTTGCCGGGAACTGGTAGAAGAACAGCTGGCGATGCGCGACCGTGTGCGTCTTGCGGCGGTTGTACAGCCCCTCGAAATAGAGGTTGATGTCGTCGGTCAGGTCGTAGCCGGCCTCGCCGAAAATGGTGAACCGGTTGGTCCTGGGGATGACGGAATCGTGATCGACCTGGCTGTTATAGTTCTGCTGCAGCGCCAGACCTGTCGCGGTGTACGCGCCGACCGGGAAGAAGCCGGCCGGTGCAGTGAACTCGAACTCGTTTGCAGCCGGCGCGAGCGGATCCAGGAACTCGTTCAGCCGCGTTCCGGCATAATTGAACTGGATGGCGGTGATCGCCCGGCGAATGGTCCCCGCGGGAAGCGGCTGGCCGTTCACGCAGTTGGTGCCGAACGGAGCGACCGGCCGGCGGGTCACGGGCGGTCCGCAAAGGTTGGTCGTTGCCGAACCGCCGATCTGACTGTTCCTGGCGAAGTCGGTGATGAAGATCTGGGAGTTCGAGAACGCACCGCAATAGGGGTTGCCGGTGCGCGGGTCGATCGGATCGGCGCGGTCGCCGGTCGCCTCGCTGGTGACATTTTCTTCTTCGCAGCCGAGGAAACTGCGATCGCCACGGGTCAAGGCAGTGCGCTTGTACCAGTCAACGCCGAGCATCACGTGGCCGCGATCACCGATGCCGAAGCCGCCGAGCACGGACAGGCTCTTCTCGTCGCCGCCCTGGGTCGTCGGAATGCTGGCGAACCCGCGCAACTGGACTCCGCGCAAGTCCTTCTTGGTGATGAGGTTGACGACGCCCGCGATCGCGTCCGAACCGTAGATCGACGAGGCGCCCGTCTTGAGGATGTCGATCTGCTGGATAGCCTCGACCGGAATGACGTTGAGGTCGAACGCCGAGACACCGCCGCGAACGCCGGCCGGGCCCGCCCGGCGGCCGTTCAGGAGGACCAGGGTGCGGTTCGCGCCGAGACCGCGCAGCGAAATCGTCTCAACGCCCTCGCCGCCGTTGACGACGAAGTTGCTCGAGATGGTCGAGGTGATCTGCGTGGAGCCCGCAGCCAGCGGCGAGGTCTGCAGGACCTGGGCGGTGTTGAGCTTGCCTTCGCGGTTCTCGACGTTGGGGTCGATGACGGTCAGCGGGTCGGCGCTGGTGCGCTCGTCGCGGCGGAGGCGCGAACCGGTGACGACGATCGCGCCCTTGCCGCCCTGGGTCGAGTCGGCCGATCCGGCGCCGGCTGCCGTGGTCGAGGCTTCGCCGGTGTTGGCCAGCGGGTCGGCCTGGGCGGCGGCGTTGGCGCACGCCTGGCGCTGCGCTTCATCCTGGATTGTCTGGCAATTTGGCGGCGTCGAGGGCGCCGGTGGTGTCTGGGCAAAAGCCGGAGATGCAAAGGCGGCGCCGATCGCGATTACCGACGCAGAAACAGAGAATCGCGAAAAACTGTCGAAATTACGCATTTCTGGGGTCCCCTCAAACCGTGTGGGGAAACTGTAACGAGCGAACGTTGACAGGCAACGCAAGCGCTTCGCATTGCGCGTTAAATGGCGAGCAGTGTCGCATTAATGCAACATTCAGATCGCTCTAATGTCGCCTCGCCGACTTTGGGCGGTGGGAGTCCGGCAGCGCCAGCGTCTATTTGAGGTCGAGCACCGCCCCCACGTAGAAGAACCGGCCGACCGGGCTGATGCTTCCCGCCTCCGTGCCGAGCAGGTCGAACGGCGGCAGCCGGTCGAACGCATTGTCGACGCCGGCATAGATGCGATGGCGCGGTGTGACCCTCACGTCGACGCGGAAGTCGTGCGACCAAAGCTCCGGATACCAGACCCGCGGGAACGCGTCGGCGTTGGTCGGCGGACGGCCCTGGAACTCATGCTGCGTCTCGTAGGTCAGGGCGACCGTCTGCTTGCCGATGTAGCGCATCCGGTGACCGATGCTGACCTTGCCGATGTCGACCGTAGTCGACAGCTGGCCCTGCCACGCCGGATCGCCGAGCTCGCCGAGGATGCGGTCCTTGAAGGTCGGGTCGAGGATGTCCGAGTACAGATTCTTGTACAAGGTATGAGTCAGGATGCCGCGCAGGTTGAGCGTCACGTTGTTCAGGATGCGGTGACGGTAGGCGACGTCGAAGTCGATTCCTGACGTCGCCAGCTTGGCGAAGTTGAACGACGTGATCAGCACCGCCGGGCCAGTCGCGGGGAACGAGAAGGTCGTCCCGCCGTGGACAACGTTCGACTGGCCGGCGAACGTCCCGTCGGGATTACGGAAGACGACGGCGCAGAACGGATTGTCGATCCCGGTCGTGCTGTCATAGCATTGGTTGATGATCGTCTGGCCGGTGAGCGCCTGGACGACGTTCTTGATCCTGATCCGGTAATAATCGATGGTCAGCGAGAAGCCGGGAAGGATCCGCGGCTGGATGATCGTCCCGAGCGTCAGGCTGGTTCCCCGCTCCTCGCGCAGGTTCTCGTTGCCCTGGTTGTTCGCCGAAACGCCGGATGCCGGAACGTTGGTGAACGGCAGGGTGGTTCCGCCGAACGTCTGGGTCGTCGGAACGCCGTGCGCGAGGCAGTTGGCGATACGCACGGAAACACCGTTCACCTGCGTCCCGTTGTTGATGTTCTGCTGGCCGCACGGATCGACCAGGGCGTTGAGGAAGGTCTGGGTCGCGGGACTGAACAGGTCGCTTTGGGTCGGCGCCCGCACCGATCGGGCGAGGCCGCCGCGGAAGCGGATGTCGCGGATCGGGGCCCAGGTGCCGTTGACGTTCCACGCAAACACGCCGCCGGTCTGGCCGATATTGTAATGCGAATAGCGGCCGGCGCCGTCGATCGTGAGCTCTTGGGCGAACGGCTTGTCCTTGAGGATCGGGATGCTGATTTCGCCGAACAGCTCGCTGACTTTCAGGTCGGGCGGCCGGAAATCCGGGATGACGTTGAGGAAGGTGCACCCCGCCGTGCCGCAGGCGGTGCTCGATGTGATCGGGTCGTAAGCGGCAAATGCGGTTTCCCTGCGGTACTCCGCACCGACCACGAAGGCGATCGGCCCGCCCCACAGCTCGAACAGCTGCGACAGGTCGCCGGCGACATAGCCGGTGACGTCGTAGAGCTTCGCCCGCTGCGTCCGGTTGGACGTGTAGAGAATGTAGTTCAGCGCCTCGGGCGACGGGGCACCGAACCCGAACAGGTTTATCGGGACGCAGGCCGGATCGTCGTCGGCCGTCGAAGCATTGGCGTTGACCGCGCAGACGATCTGGCCGGAGCCGTTCAGCCGGGCATCGATCGCCTTGTTGTAATTGGCGCGAAGCAGGTTCCCCTTGGTCTCGTAGTAGGTGTAGAGCTTGCCGTAGTTGCCGGAGACCTCATACTTCCAGTCGTCGTTGAACGTCCCGCGGACGCCGCCGACCAGCTGATAATTCTCGCGCTTGTGAACCTCGCCGCGACCGCCGAAGTCGATGTTGAAGCGCTGCGCGGTGAAGGTCTGGTTGGGGTTGGCGCGCTGCGCCGGCGTAAGCACCGCGAGGATCTGGTTGCGAGCCTGGGTGCTGAGGAACGGGTTGTCGAGCCGGAACGTGTTGTTGAAGAAGGTCGGCTGGCCTTCCTGGTTGGCGTCAACCCGGACATATTTCGCCTCGACGAACGGCTCGAACGCGTCCGAAATCGTATAATGCGCCAGGAGGTTGATGGCCTTGCGCTCGATCCCGGGGGCGAGCTGGCCGGTGAGGCGCAAGGTCGAGCCGAGCCCGCCCTGGCAGTTGCCGCTGCCGAACGGGCGGAAGTCCTGGATGCACGGATTGGCGATCAGCGTCCCATCGCCCTGGAACACGAAGGTGCGTCCGAACTGGGCGAGCGCATTGGCGTTGCCGGGGTCCGCCAGCCCGCTGCACGCGATCGCCCGCCGCGCAGCAAATTGGGCCGCCGTCTCGCCTGCCGCGGCCGCGGTTGGACAGGAGGCAGTGAACAGGCCGCCTTCGGAAATCGTGTCGTTCTTAATTCCCGTGAGGAACGTCGTGTCGGGAATGCCGTCGCCCGCGGCAGGCTCCGCCGGGGCCACGCCAACTATCGGGTTGAGGACCGGCCCGGTAATGTCCGAAAGCTGGAACTGGTGGCGGCCGCTGAACGCTCCGGTCTGGCCGTCGCGGTCGGTGAACCAGAGCGTTTGCTGCTTGGTATATTCGGCAGCGATCGCGACGTTCGCCCGGTCGTCGAAGAAATTGTGGCCGGCGACGAGCCCGATGAAGGTGGACCCGCGGTCCCGGCGCGACGACACGCCCGACTGCCCGGTCAGGCGGATCCCTTCGAAGTTACGCTTCATCACGAAATTGACCACGCCAGCGACCGCGTCCGATCCGTAGATTGCCGAATTGCCGCCGGTGACGATGTCGATTCGCTCGACCAGGTCGATCGGGATGGTGTTGACGTCGGGCCGGTTGACGCCCGGGGTGGCGGTGATCACCCGGCGGCCGTTGACGAGAACCAGCGTGCGCTGGGTGCCGAGGCCGCGCAGGTCGAGCGCGTTGATGCCCGACGTGCCGATGAAGCGGGTCGAGTTGGCCGTGGTGAAGGTCGCGCGGATCTGCGGCAGTTCGGCGAGCTTGTCGCCGAGCGAGACGTTGCCCTGGTTGCCCAGATCGAGCGGACTGACCGATGTCACCGGGACCGACGAGGTCAGCGTCGGCCGGTTGATGCGGGTGCCGGTGACGACGATCGCCTCGCGCGCCGGAGTCGTCTCACCCTCCGCCACGCGGGCCTGGGCGACGCATTGATCGTGCTCGGCGCCGGCGGGAATGTTGACGCAGTTCGCCGGAGTGGGCTCCTCCGTGGCTGTGGCAGCGGGTGGAGTTTGCGCGAAAGCCGGCGAGCCGGCGGCGAGCGCGATCACCGACGCTCCGATGGATAGGCGAAGTGCTGCCAGTTTGGTCATTTCGATTCCCCTCGTGGAATCGAAACGATTTACCCGTCGATGGAACGCTGACAACGCAAGGGCTTAGACCGCGCGTCGATTCGCGATGAATGTAACATTAATGCAACATTCATCTTGTTGTAATGCTGGGTTGGATTCCGCCCGACCTCAGTAACGATAATGGTCCGGCTTGAACGGGCCGTCGGCCGATACGCCGATATAGGCCGCCTGCTTGTCGTTGAGCTTGGTCAGCTTCACTCCCAGCTTGTCGAGATGGAGCCGGGCGACCTTTTCGTCGAGGTGCTTGGGCAGCACGTAGACGTCGTTCCGATATTTGTCGCCGCCGGTCCACAGCTCGATCTGGGCGAGCACCTGGTTGGTGAAGCTCGAGCTCATCACGAAGCTCGGGTGGCCCGTCGCGTTGCCGAGGTTGACGAGGCGGCCCTTGCTCAGGACGATCAGCTTCTTGCCGTCGGGGAACTCGACCTCGTCGACCTGCGGCTTGATCTCGCTCCACTTCATGTTGGCCAGCGCGCCGATCTGGATCTCGCTGTCGAAGTGGCCGATGTTGCAGACGATCGCCATGTTCTTCATTTGGCGCATGTGGTCGAGCGTGATCACGTCCATGTTGCCGGTGGCGGTGACGAAAATGTCGGCGCGCTGGGTCGCCTCTTCCATCGTCACCACCTCATAGCCCTCCATCGCCGCCTGCAGCGCGCAGATCGGGTCGATCTCAGTCACGATCACGCGCGCGCCACCGTTGCGGAGCGACTGGGCGCTGCCCTTGCCGACATCGCCGAAGCCGGCGACGCAGGCGATCTTGCCGGCGAGCATGACGTCGGTCGCTCGGCGGATCGCGTCGACCAGGCTCTCGCGGCAGCCGTAGAGATTGTCGAACTTGGACTTGGTCACGCTGTCGTTGACGTTGATCGCCGGGAACGGCAGCTTGCCCTGCTTGGCGAGGTCGTACAGCCGGTGGACTCCGGTTGTCGTCTCTTCCGACACGCCCTTGATCGCCTCGACCGTCCGGGTGAGATAGCCCGGGCGCTCGGCGAGGAAGCGTTTGAGGGTCGCTACAAAGATCTCTTCTTCCTCGTTGGACGGGGTGAACAGCGCCTCGCCCTGCTCGACGCGATAGCCCCACAGCGCGAACATGGTCGCGTCGCCGCCGTCGTCGAGGATCATGTTGCAGGTCGTGTCGTGACCCCAGTCGAAGATGCGGACGACGTAGTTCCAATAATCGTCGAGCGTCTCGCCCTTGATCGCGAACACCGGAATGTGGCGCGCGGCGATCGCGGCCGCCGCATGGTCCTGGGTCGAGAAGATGTTGCAGCTCGCCCAGCGCACCTCGGCGCCGAGCTCGATCAGGGTCTCGATCAGCACCGCGGTCTGGATCGTCATGTGCAGCGAGCCGGTGATCCGCGCGCCCTTCAGCGGCTTCGACCCGCCGAACTCCGCGCGCAGCGCCATTAGGCCGGGCATCTCGGTCTCGGCGATCTCGATCTCCTTGCGACCGAAATCGGCAAGGCCGAGGTCTTTCACGACGAAGTCGTTGAAACGGGTTTCAGCCTGCGTCGCCACGTCGAAATTCTCCTGAAATGAAGATCGCGACGCTGACGCGCCGCTGTGCGCGGGCGCCCTAGCGCAACGCAACATATAAAGAAAGCTTTATATGTCGTTCCAGGTTGTCACGACGCCGCTTTCCGATAGTAGAACCGCATGCAAGTCGTTGAGCTTCCTGAATGACGCAGCCGATTGGAGCGCCGGTCGGGACCGACCCCGGCATCGATAATCTGCTGGCCGCGGTCCGCGATCTGCTCGATGTGGACCCGCGCGCCGCTCTGGAGCATGCCGAGCTCCTGCTTCCCTCGGCCCCCGATCCGCGCCTTTTCCGCATCGCGGCCGAAGCCTGCCGACGCCTGGGTATGGGCGCGGACGCCGAAGACGCCGAGCTTGCGGCCATCCAGGCGGGATTCCGGGACCCCGAGCTCAAGGCCGCCGCGGCCGCCAACCATGAGGGGCGCTCCGAGGAGTCCCAAGCGATCGTCCGTCGTTTCCTCGAAACGCATCCCGACGACTTATTGGCCCTCACGATGGCGGCAGAAGCCGATACTCCGGACTGGGAACTGGACCGGGCCGAGGAGCGGCTTCGTGCCGTACTCCATCGGGCTCCGAAGTTCCTTCGCGCCATCATGCTGCTTGCCAAGTGCCTCGTCCTGCAGGCCCGGCTCAAGGAAGGCATCGAGCTCATCGAAGAAGTGATCCGGCGAAAACCGAACAATCAAGCGTCCCTCGAATATGTCGCCGAGCTTCATGCCGAAGCGAATGATCATGAAAAGGCCGCGGAGGTCTATGCCAAGGTCGTCGCGCTTGATCCGACCAACACCACCATGTGGATCATTTACGCGCAGCAGTTGAGAATGCTGGGGCGCCAGGAAGACAGTGTTGCGGCATTCCGTCGTGCCCTCGCGCTCGATCCACACAGTGGAGCCGCCTGGTGGGGCCTCATCAATTATCTTCCGAGCGCCGTCACGGCCGCCGATATCGACGCAGTCAAAGGTGCGCTCGAAGCCCGCGAAGGAACCCCCGACGACGCCGGTCCGTTGCACATTGCCTTGGGCATTCTCGCCGAGCGTAGCGGCGACTTCGCCGAGGCTTTTCACCAGATTGCCGAGGGCAAAAAACTCCGATCCGGAGCGCATCCGTACAGCTCCGCAGTCGCCAGCGCGAATGTCGACGATCGCATCCGAACCTTCACCCCGGAGTTTTTCGCAGCTCACGGGTCGACTGGATACGCCGACGAATCTCCGATCTTCATCATCGGCATGCCGCGCGCGGGAACCACGCTGCTGGAGCGGATACTCGGGCGCCACTCGCAAATTGAACCCGGCGGCGAACTGCCGATCATGCCGCGCCTTCACGAACGCATGACGCGCGGATCCAATGCCGGTTATTCGTTGCGTATCGCGGCGATGAGCGCCGACGAATTCACTGCGCTCGGCCAGACCTATGTGGAGCGCTCGCGAGACTACCGCCCGCTCGGAAAGCCGCGCTTCATCGACAAGCTCAATGCCAACTGGTTCCACGCCGCTCTCTTGCGGCTCATGCTGCCGAGCGCGCGGATCATCGACCTTCGTCGCAATGCCCTCGACTGCTGCTGGTCCAACTTCAAGATGCTGTTCGCAGAAGGATCCATTGCGTCCAACGACCAGCGTGACATCGCGCGATTCTACCAGGATTATGTCCGCATGGTCCAAGCGGTCAGCGCCGCCGCCCCGGGCGGCATCCTCCATGTTCGCTATGAAGACCTGGTCGACGATATCGAAGGCCAGACCCGATCGATCCTTGATTTCCTCGGGCTCGAGTTCGAGCCAGCCTGCATCGACTTCCATCTCTCGACCGGCGCGGTCGCGACGCCGAGCAGCGAGCAGGTCCGCCGCCCGATCAATCGCGACAGCATCGGCTCCGCCGAGCCCTATCGTCAGTGGCTCGGCCCGATGATCGAGGAGCTGGGCGACCTCGCGTCCTGAGTCAGGCGGCGCCGGTCTCGCTGGCGAGGAGGCGCGGGTCGATCCCTTCGGCCTTGAACGCCGCGCCCCAGCGCTCGTCGGTCGGCGTGTCGAACAGGATCCCGGCGTCGCCGCTGGCGGCGAACCAGCCGTGCCTCGTCATCTCCTCGTCGAGCTGCCCCTCGCCCCAGCCGGCATAGCCCAGCGCCGCGATCCATTTCGCCGGCCCGCGCCCCTCGGCGATCGCCTTCAGGACGTCGATCGTGCCGGTCATCGCGAACAGCTCGCCCTGCGGGCCGTTGACGTGCAGCGTGTCCTGGCCGCCCCAATCACTCGAATGGAGCACGAAGCCGCGCCCCGGCTCGACCGGGCCGCCGTGATGGACGGCGCAGTCGGGCGCCTTGCCCGGCTCGATCTCGAGCTGCTTCAGCAGGCCGCGGAAGCTGATCCCGGCGCGCTTGTGGCCGACCCCGACTCCAATCGCCCCATTCTCGTCGTGGACGCACATCGCGATCACCGCGCGCTCGAAGCGCGGGTCGGCCATGCCCGGCATCGCCAGGAGGAGTTTGCCAGAAAGGAAGGTCGGCGGGTGAGGCACGCTGCGACAATGCTGCGCCAGTCCGCTCCGGGCAAGTCTTGAGGCCGACATACAGCGGGCCTATCAGCCGCTTCGACGCGACCTCGAGGAGATTTGCAATGACCATCCAAGTCGGCGACCGACTGCCCGACGTTCCCTTGGCGATCGCCACGCCGGACGGGCCGCAGCCCACCACCAGCACCGATCATTTCAAGGGCAAGACCGTCGCTTTGTTCGCCGTCCCCGGCGCCTTCACCCCGACCTGCTCGGCGCGGCACCTGCCGTCCTTCGTCGACAAGGCCCAGGAGCTGAAATCGAAAGGCATCGACGAGATCGCCTGCATCTCGGTCAACGATCCGTTCGTGATGGGCGCCTGGGGCCAGCGCGACGGCTCGGAGGACATCACCATGATCGCCGACGGCAACGGCGATTTCGCCGAAGCGACCGGGCTGGTGATGGACGGCAGCAAGTACGGCATGGGTCAGCGCTCGCAGCGCTATTCGATGATCGTCAGGGATGGCGTCGTCGAGCGGCTGAACGTCGAGGCGCCGGGCGAATATCGCGCCTCG
This sequence comes from Sphingomicrobium sp., assembly GCA_035637935.1. Classification (GTDB taxonomy): domain Bacteria; phylum Pseudomonadota; class Alphaproteobacteria; order Sphingomonadales; family Sphingomonadaceae; genus Sphingomicrobium. Next base: position 39,411 of record DASRAY010000020.1, on the reverse strand, counting down.
TCGGCCGAATATATGCTCGACCAGCTGGCGACCGCCTGACGCTCCACCGCTGTCCGGGCTCCCCTTACCGCTGAGTCGAAACGCCGGGTCGTCCCGGACGTTGTCGGATTGAGTCTCAGTAGAGGAGTAGCGTGACATGGCGAGCAACAACCGCGGCGGGAATCGCAATCGCGGCCGCAACAACAACCCCGAGGGGCGCAACCAGTACAGCGGGCTGATGGGATCCGCCCGGGAGAACCCGTTGGCCGCGGCCGCGGCGGTCGGCGGCGCGGTCGCCGCAGGGGTGTTCCTGTGGTCGCGGCGCAACCAGATCAGCGACCAGATCGGCAATCTGTCGGATCAGCTCAGCGAATGGCGCGACGGCTTCCGGTCCGGCGCCGACCTCGTCGGCGAGGAGGACTCGGGCGAGGAGGACAGCCTGATCGCCAGCCCACGCCGGCGCAGCACCAAGAGCCAGTCCGACATCGCCGAGGAAGCGCTCACCTTGAAGGAAACCGGCAAGGCCACGGGCTGACGGGGTCGACGGCCGTAAGCGACGGGGCGCCTTCGGGCGCCCCTTTTTTACTGGGCGAGGAAGTCCGCGATCGCCGCGCCGAACTCCGGCTTGGTGATGCTGGTCATGTGCGTTCCGGGCACTTCGCGGAAGGTGGCGTTGGGCAGCACGTTGGCAAGTTCCTCGGCCGAGCCGTTGTCGTCGTCCTGATCGCCGCACACGACGAGGGTCGGCATGGTGAAGGCCTCGAGCCAGGTCACGAACGCGTCCTCGAAACTCTCGAGCAATTGTGCCGCGGCGATCCGGTCGACCTTCTGGCTCTTCATGAACTGGATCGACAGCCAGTGCGGGTCGCCGCGCTGGACCGAGTCGAATAGGGCGATGGCCTCGACGAAGAAGGTCTTGCGCCGCTCCCAGTTCCTGAGGCCGTCGAGCCCGGCGCCGCCGAGGATCGCGCGGCGTGGGCGAATGCCCTCTCCGACGGCCTCGACCGTGGTCCGCGCCCCGAGCGAGAATCCGCCGAGATCGAAATCGGTCAGGCCGAGATGCGCCACCAGCTCGCGCAGGTCGCGGGCGAGGATTCCCTTGGGATAATATTGCTCACCGTGCGGCTTGCCGCTCAGGCCCTGGGCGCGAAGGTCGGGCATGATCACCCGGAACCCCGCGGCGGCAATGCGATCGGCGGTGCCGAACTTGATCCAGTTCATCCTGGCGTCGGAGAACAGGCCGTGAAGCAGGATCACCGGCCTTCCCTCGCCCGTCTCGTGAAACGCGAGCTCGACCCCGTCCGACGCGGTCCAACGATGAACCCGGGCCTCGCTCATCCCGGGAACTCGCCCGTCGCTTCGACCCATTTGTCGACCAGCTTCTGATAGTCCTGGGTGCGCATTTCGGGCAGGCCCTCGGTGTTGAGCCAAGGGCGGTGCGCGCTCTCGGTGCCGAAATGATGCCTGGGCTTGAACCGCGACGGGTCGTCGAACGACGCGACCGTCAGGTCCATGTTCTCGCTGCCGTCCTTGAACTTGAAGCCGAACGACGTGCCGCACTCCCGGCAATAGGGCCGGAGCGCGATGGCCGAGCTGTCGTACCAGTCGGGCTCGTGGTCCCAGCGCACCTCCGCGGCCTTCACATTCTTGAACGCGATCGACACCGATCCAGTCGCGCGCTGGCACATCCGGCAGTGGCACAAATAGGCGTCGTCGTCGTGGATCGTCGCGGTGTAGCGGACCCGCCCGCAGGCGCAGCCGCCGGTCATCGGCTCGGCCAATTCGTCCTCCCTTGGTCTGCCGCCCATTGCGCGGCTAAGGGACGGCATGTCCAGCGTCCCGACGTCCGAGGAAATCGCCCGCGACGCCAAATGGCTCGCGCAGGCGCTCGACCCGGCGTCCGGCCAGGTGCGGATGGTCGCGATGGACCGCGCCAGCTACCGCGCCGCGAGCTTCCTCGACGACCGCATGCTCGAGCGGCCGGTCGACGCGCAGATCGTGCCGTGGCCGGCGGTCGAGGCGGCGATGGCCGGCGACCGGCGCAGCGACGCGCGCTGGATCTTCCACGTCGGCCATGTCGGCTCGACCCTGGTTTCGCGGCTCCTCGGCGAGCTCGACGGCGTGCTCGCCATTCGCGAGCCCCGGCTGCTGCGCGATATCGCCATGAGCCCGCCGGAGGTTCGTGCCTGCTACTTGCCGCCCGTCCCCAAATTGATGTCGCGCAGCTTCGGCGAAATCGCCTGCGTCAAGGCGACCAGCTTCGTCAGCGAGATCGCGCCCGAGCTTGTGCCGCCCGGCGAGCGCGCCTTGTTCATGTACGCGACCCCGCGCAACTATATCGCCAGCATTCTCGCCGGCGAGAACAGCGGGCGTGAGCTGCGGGCGCTGGCGCCGAGCCGCACCCAACGGCTCGCGCGGCGGGTTTCGGCGCTGTGGGCGGCGCACAGCGACGCCGAGCTCGCCGCGGTCGCCTGGGCATGCGAGATGACCGCGCTCGAAGCGGCCGCCGACGCCATGGCCGACCGGCCGATCGACTGGGCCGACTTCGACCGGATGCTCGACAACATGCCGGTTGAGCTCAGCCGAGTCGCGAAATTCTTCGGCTTCGAAGCGGCCCCGGGCCAGCTCGCGGCGCTCGCCACCGGGCCGCTGATGAGCCGCTATTCGAAGGCGCTCGAATATGAATATAGCGCCGGGCTTCGGCGCGACCTCATCGCCGAAGCTGCGGCGGTGCACGGCACCGCCATCGACGGCGCCCTTGCCATGCTCCGCTCGGCAGCCGAAAAGTCGCCGATGCTCGCGCGATCCCTCGCCCGGGCCGGGGAGGCTTGATGTACCGGGTCCTGCAGATCCTTAACCCGGAGGAGGTCGCGGAATGTCGCCGGATCGCGGCCTCGGCGCCGTTCATCGACGGCCGGGTCAGCAACCCTCACAACACCGCCAAGCAGAACGAGCAGCTGCACGATCAGTCGGCCTATCAGCAAAGCTCGGAGCTGCTGCGCCAGGCGCTGCTGCGCTCGGCCGAGTTCCTCGAGTTCGCCTTCCCGGTCGCGTTCGCGCCGCCGATGATGACCCGGTACGGGCCGGGCATGAAATATGGCGCGCATGCCGACGCCGCCTTCATCCAGCTGCCCGGCGCGACCATCCGCAGCGACCTCTCCTCGACCATCTTCTTGAACGACCCCGCCGATTATGACGGCGGCGAGCTCCACATCCGGCTCGGCGACGCCGACCTCATGTTCAAGCTCAAGCCGGGCGAAGCGATCGTCTACCCGTCGGATTCGCTGCACCAGGTGGTTCCGGTGACCAAGGGCGAGCGGCTGGTCGCGATCACCTTCATCCAGAGCCGCATCCAGGATCCGTTCCGCCGCAACCTGCTGTTCGAGCTCAACGAGGTCGCCGCGCTCGAGGGCCTCAAGATGGACCCCGACCATTTCGCGCGGCTGCAGCTGATCCAGCAGAACCTGCTGCGCTACTGGAGCGACATGCCCTGAGCTGTTCCCCGGCGAAGGCCGGGGCCCGGGCGGGCGCAAGCCGGGGAACCCCTACTTCGGCGCGGCCGGCGCGGCGGGCGGCAGCGAGACGTGCTCGTGGACGATCTTCCAGCTGCCGTCGCGCTGGCGCTGGAAGACGTCGGTGAAGCGCGCACTGATCGTCGGGCGGGCCGAGCCGGCGGGAATCGTGAACATCTCGGTGCCCGAGCTGATGAATGCGTCTGGCCCGAGCAGCTGAATCTGCCTGTCCGGCACGTGATAATCGGCCGGCTTCATGCTGACGAAATCCTGCGCCCAGCCGCTCTGCACCTTGCGGTCGGCGCTGAGCGTGGGATGGCTGGCGTCGAACATCACCGCACCGTCGGCATATTGGGCCATGACCTTCTTCGCGTCGCCGGTGGTGAAATTGGCTTCGGCAGCCTCGGCGATCCGCGCCGCTTCGTCCTTCGTGACCGCGGGCGCTTGCCCGCCGGTCTGAAGCTTGCATCCGGCAAGCGCGAACGGGGCCAGGGCCAACAGCATCCAGGCGCGAGTCATCGCCCTTTCAACCGTCGGCGGAGGCTTTGGTTCAAGCCGCCTTCTGTAAATGCTTGCGGCCGAGCAGCTCGGCGATCTGGACGGCGTTCAGGGCGGCGCCCTTGCGGAGATTGTCGCTGACCACCCACAGCGACAGGCCGTTGTCGACCGTCGGATCGTCGCGCACGCGGCTGACGAAGGTCGCATAATCTCCGACGCACTCGACCGGGGTGACGTAGCCGCCCGGCTCGCGCTTATCGACCAGCATCACGCCCGGCGCTTCGCGCAGGATCTTCTGCGCCTGCTTGGCCGAAATCTCATTCTCGAACTCGACGTTGACCGCTTCCGAATGGCCGACGAACACCGGCACCCGGACGCAGGTCGCGCTGACCTTGATCGCCGGATCGAGAATCTTCTTGGTCTCGACCACCAGCTTCCATTCCTCGGTGGTGGCGCCGTCGTCGAGGAAGTCGCCGGCCTGGGGGATGACGTTGAACGCGATCTGCTTGGGGTAGACTTGCGGCTCGTTGGTATCGCCGACGAAGATGTTGCGCGACTGGTTGAACAGCTCGTCCATCCCGCTTTTCCCGCTGCCCGAGACCGACTGATAGGTCGCAACCACGACGCGCTTGATCTTCGCCGCGTCGTGCAGCGGCTTCAGCGCAACCACCAGCTGCGCGGTCGAGCAGTTCGGGTTGGCGATGATGTTTTTCCGGGTGTAGCCGGAGATCGCCTCGGCGTTCACTTCGGGGACGATCAGCGGCACATCCGGGTCCATCCGGAACAGCGACGAATTGTCGATCACCGTGCAGCCGGCCTCGGCAGCCTTGGGCACGTAGACCTTGGACACCGCCGAGCCGGCGGCGAACAGGGCCATGTCCCAGCCGGCGAAATCGAAATGCTCGAGGTTCTGAACCCGCAGTTCCCGGCCGCTGTCGCCGAAATCGATGACGTCCCCGGTCGAACGCGGCGAAGCGACCGCGGCAATCTCGTCCAACGGGAATTGACGCTCGGCGAGGATGTTCAAGATCTCGCGCCCGACATTGCCCGTCGCACCGACCACGGCGACCCGATAGCCCATCAAATCCGTCTCCGTCCCACTTCGCGTCGCGCCTATCGCAACCGGCCGGTGAAAGCGATATGGCTTCGCGCCTCGCTGCGGCCAAGGGGGGAGCATGCGCCGACCGATCCTGTTGCTGACACTCGTCTTCCTCGCCCTGCTCGGCGCGATGGCCGCCAAGTCCGTGCTGATCACGCTGCCGCCGGTCCGCGCACACAACGACCCCGGCCAGTTCGACGCCGAGCGCGCGGCCGGCCGCCTCGCCTTCCTCCTCGGTGACGAGCGCCCGCACCCGGCCGACACGCCGGCCAACGACTTCGTCCGCGGCAAGCTGGTGATGCTGCTGCAGTCGCTGGGGATGCAGCCGATCGTCCGTGACCATGTCGCGTGCAACGAATTGTTCAAGCAGCGCGGCGTGTCGTGCGCGCGGGTCCGCAACGTCATCGTCGTCCTCGGGCCGCCGGCCGGCAAGGCGGTGCTGCTCAACGCCCATTACGACAGCACCCCGGTCGGCCCCGGCGCGGGCGACGACGGGATCGGGGTCGCGACCCTGCTCGAGGTCGGTTCGATCCTGCAGAAACGCGCGCTGAAGCGGCCGGTGATCCTGCTGTTCAACGAGGGCGAGGAGCTCGGCCTGGTCGGCGCCCGCGCCTTCCTCGCCGATCCGCTGAGCCGCAATGTCGGCAGCCTCATCAACCTCGAGGCGCGCGGGGTCAGCGGCCCGGCCAACATGTTCGAAACCAGCGTTCCCAACGGCCCAGCGATCGCCCTGTTCAGCACAACCGCCGCCCATCCGGTCGCCAATTCGCTCTCGACCGACGTCTACCGGCTGATGCCCAACTACACCGACGTCAACAGCTTCGCCGACCGGCACTGGCTGACCCTCAACATCGCGCCGATCGGCAACGAGACACGCTATCACTCGGCCGGCGACAATCTAGCCGCGCTCGACCATCGCACCCTCCAGCACATGGGCGACCAGACGCTGGCGGCGGCGGAGCGTCTGGCGATCGAGCCCCTCGTTGCAAGCTCCGGCAACCGCATCTTCATGGACGTCTCGGGCCGGACGCTGATCACGCTGCCGCTCGTCGCAGGTGCTGTCCTGTTGGTCGGAATGCTGATCGCCTTCGCTGCGATCGGCTGGCGGCGCGGACGCTTGGTGCACGGTATCGCGCTTGCAGTGGGCACGATGGTCGGCTCCGCGATCGTCGCCTGGGTGGCGCTCGCAGCGATCGGCGCCATCCGCCACGGCATGTTCTGGCGCGCCGCGCCGGCGTGGTCGCACCTTGCGACCTACGCCTCGGTGATTCTCGCCGCGGCAACCCTGCTCGCGACGCTCGGCGGCAAGGCGGACCGGACCCAGCTCCGCGCCGCCTTCTGGCTCACCTTCCTGCTGCTCGGCGGGGCGATCGGCCTCGCTGCGCCCGGCGGGATCATCTTCTTCCTGTTCCCGCCGCTGATCGTGCTGCTCGGAATCATCGCCACCCGCTGGTGGCAGCCGGCCGAGCGGGCCGCGACCTGGCTCGCGATCCTGTTCCTTTACGTGACCTGGGGCGCGATGCTGGCGCTGCTCGAGGAGCTGCTCAACGGCGGGCCGATGTGGCTGTTCGGGCCGCTCGGAGCGCTGATCATCCTGCCCGTCCTGATCGAAGCGGCACCGGTGATCCGGTCCGCCGGGCTCCGGTTCGCCGGCGCAGCGAGCGCCATTTTGGCGATCATCCTGTGGGGAGCGGCAGCGGCCGCGCCGGCTTACTCCGCCGACCGCCAGCAGCGGTTCGTGATCGAGCATGCGACCGACCTCGACCGCGGCAAATCCTGGTGGTCGGTGGTCAACGACGGCAAGCCCGTCCCCGCTCCCGGGCAGTGGACCCGGGGCAAGCTGCCGCACAGCGAGCGGCCACGCTGGCTGCTGCCGGCTCCGGCGATCGACGGGCTCACACCACCGACGGCGGATTCGACCGTCGCCGCGAACGGCCAGACGCGCACGATCAGCCTCGTGCTGCATGCCAACGGCGCCGACAGCGTCGGGCTGATCGCGCCGAAGGATGCCGACATCCGGGCCGCCGGAGTGGACGGGTCGATGCGTCCGTTCGACCGCTCGGCGAAGAAGCAGAAATATTATCTGACCTGCTCCGGCCGCAGCTGCGACGGGCTCACGCTCCAGATCGTCGCCGGCAGCAACAAGCCGATCGAGTTCATGCTCGTCGGCGCGCGCAGCGTCCTGCCCGACAGGGCCCGGCCGCTGCTCGCCGCGCGCCCGCAAAACGCCCGGCCACAATATCTGTCCGACCAGACGCTGACCTTCTCCCGAATCAGGCTCTGACCGACTCGCGGCCCTTATGCTATGGCCGCGGCGACGGCGCCCGGCGCCCTACGCCGGACGGCCCCTGGTCAAGGAGCGGTGTCATGGCGACGAGTCCCCTGAATGGCCGAACCTCGCGGCGGTCCCCGGCGGGCAAGGCAAGGAAGATCAGCGAGGACGACCTCAACTGGTCGCTCAAGGCCGGTTGGGAAGACTTCAAGGACATGCGCGGCGACATCGTCTTCGCCGGGGTGATCTACACCGTCCTTGGGATTGCCGCGGTGGTGATGACAGCCAGCCGCCCGCTGATCCCCTTCTTCTTCCCGGTGGTCGCCGGAGTCGGGCTGCTCGGCCCGGTCGCCGCGGTCGGCTTCTACGAGCTCGCCAAGCTGCGCGAGGAGGGACGGGAGGATCTCCACTGGTTCAACTTCCTCGACGTGCGCAAGCGCTCGACGGTCGACGACATGGGGATCGTTGCCGGAATGCTGCTCGGAATCTTCGCAGTGTGGCTGATCGCCGCCGGAATCCTCTACGTCAGCCTGTTCGGCTGGAGCACGCCGACCTCCGTCGCCGGCTTCCTGGCCTCGGTCCTGACGACTCCGCGCGGCTGGGCCCTGATCGTCGGCGGCGCCGCGGTCGGAGCAGTCTTTGGCTGGATCGTGCTGGCGCTCAGCGTCGTCTCGCTGCCGATGCTGGTCGATCGCGACGTCACCGCCGCCGACGCCGTCTCCGCCTCGTGGCGCGCGGCCCACGCCAACAAGCCGGAAATGATCCGCTGGGGGCTGACGGTGTTCGGCCTGTTGCTGCTCGGCTCGATCCCGCTGTTCGTCGGCCTCGCCGTCGTCCTGCCGTGGCTCGGCTATGCGACTTGGCACCTCTACACCCGCTTGGTCGACCGCGCGGCGATGCCCAAGCGCCGCCGCGCCTGAATCGCCGGTCTGTGCGTGCTACCCCGACGGTGCCGGATCGAATCGAGGAGGAGGGCTGCGCATGACCGCTGCATTCTCCGGCGATCCGAGAACCCTCTGGATCGCCAGCCCGCTGGACGATGATCGGAAGATGGAGCTGATCGACGAATTCTGGTTCGACGATCGCTCGGGCCATCGCTGGACAGCTCCGGCCGGTTACCGTGTCGACGGCGCGAGCATTCCGCGCGCTCTATGGACCCTCATCGGCTCGCCTTATACCGGCCAGTATCGCCGGGCGTCGATCGTCCATGACAAAGCGTGCGACGACGCCGTCGGCCATCCCGATCAGCGCCGCGCGGCGGACCGCATGTTCTACGAGGCCTGCCGCGCCGGCGGCTGCAGCAAGTCCGAAGCGGCGATCCTCTATGCCGGCGTGCGGATCGGCGGGACCTGGTCGCAAATCGCCCCGACCCTAACCGAATCGGTTCAGCTGGATGGCCCCAGGATCAGCCCGGCGCCGAGCGAGCGCTCGGTCGTCGCCGAGTTCCAGTACATGGCCGACCAGATCCTGCGACAGGGCGAAACCGACGATCCGGTGGAGGTGGAGCGCCGCGCAGATGCTGCCGAAGCCCAACTCCGTCAGGCGCGAGCCGCCAGCCTGGCGGCAATCTGAACGGGAAGCCGCCGAAGCGGCGCTGCTCGCGGTTACTTGGTCTCGCCGGCCGCCGTAGCTTCGGCCTCGCCGCCGCGAACGGTCCGGCGCTCGGCGATACGCGCCGCCTTTCCGGTGCGGCCGCGCAGATAATAGAGCTTGGCCCGGCGCACGTCGCCGCGGCGGACGACCTCGATATGGTCGATGATCGGCGAATAGAGCGGGAAGACGCGCTCGACGCCTTCGCCGAAGCTGATCTTGCGGACGGTGAAGCTGGAGCCGACGCCCTTGTTGGCGCGGGCGATGCACACACCCTCGAAATTCTGCACCCGGGTGCGGTCGCCTTCGATCACCTTGACGCCGACGCGAAGCGTGTCGCCGGGACGGAATTCGGGAACGGGCTTGTCCTTGGTCAGCGCGTCGATGGCTTCGCGCTCGAGGGTCTCGATCAGGTTCATTTTCTCTTCTCGTCTCTGTCCCGCCGCGCGCCAGAGGGCGGTGCCTGCGATGCGCCCCCGTGGCGCTCGATCAGGTCCGGCCGCCGTAGCCGTGTATCGTCGATCGCCTGGGCTCGTCGCCACGCCGCGATCTTCGCATGATCCCCCGACCGCAGCACTTCGGGGATCGTGCGCCCTTCCCATGTAACTGGTCGGGTATAATGCGGATATTCGAGAAGCCCCGTCTCGAAGCTCTCCTCCTCACCGCTGGAGGCCGCGCCCATTACCCCGGGAAGCAGGCGCACGCAAGCGTCTAGGACGACCATCGCCCCGACCTCGCCGCCGGACAGCACATAGTCGCCGATTGACACTGGCCCCACCGGCCGCGCGTCGAAGATCCGCTCGTCGAATCCCTCGAACCGGCCGCATAGCAGGATCACCCCCGCGCCCGCGGCCAGCGCGCGCACCCGGGCCTGGGTCAGCGGCGCCCCGCGCGGAGTCAGCGCCAGCATCGGCCGTCCGTCCGCGACGCTGTCGAGTGCAGCGGCGAGCACGTCCGGCCGAAGCACCATCCCGGCCCCGCCCCCCGCCGGCGTGTCGTCGACGCTCCGGCGCTTGTCGGTCGCGAAGTCGCGGATATTCGTCGCTTCGAGGCTCCAGATCCCCTCCTCCAACGCCTTCCCGGCCAGGCTCACGCCGAGAGGCCCCGGGAACATGTCGGGGTACAGTGTCAGGACGGAAGCGCGGAAGGGCATGACGGAACCGCCGCTATCACAATCCATTGCGCTCTGCATGGACGAGCCGATCCTCGACTGCCTGATCGTCGGCGGCGGCCCCGCGGGGCTGACCGCCGCGATCTATCTCGCCCGCTTCCACCTCGACATCCTCGTGGTCGACGGCGGCAAGAGCCGCGCGTCGTGGATCCCATGCACCCACAACCACGCCGGCTTCCCGGACGGCATCAGCGGCACCGAGCTGCTCCAGCGCATGCGCGATCAGGCGTGCAAATATGGCGCGAAGATCGAGACCGAGTTCGTCACCAAACTCGAGCGCGACGAACAACGTGGCCTGTTCGCGGCGACTTGGGGCTCCGGCTGCGCGACCGCCCGGATGGTGCTGCTGGCGACGGGAGTCACCAACCGGCGGCCGCCGATGGACGAGGAGTTGCACAACGAGGCGCTGGCGCGCGGACTGATCCGCTATTGCCCGATCTGCGACGGCTATGAAGTCACCGACAAGGCGGTCGGCGTGATCGGCGGCGACAGCCACGGCGTCGCCGAAGCCGTGTTCCTGCGCAGCTACACGGCGGACGTCACCTTGATCGCGCCGGACAAGGCCCTTCAGCTCGAGCCCGAGGACCAGCAGAAGCTGAAGGACGCCGGAATCGATTGCGTCGACGGCCCCGCCCAGGCGGTCGCGATCTCCAACGAGTTCATCGTGGTCGATACCGCCGAGGGCCATTACACCTTCGACAGCATCTATCCGGCGCTCGGCTCCGATGCGCACGTCCAGCTGGCGGAGATGGTCGGTGCAAGCCTGTCCGAGGACGCGAACATCCTGGTGGACAGCCATCAGCGCACCGGAGTTCCTGGCCTCTATGCCGCGGGAGACGTGGTGATCGGCCTCGACCAGATCAGCCATGCGATGGGCGAAGGCGGAGTGGCGGCGACGACGATCCGCAACGATCTCTGCGCCAGGGAGCCGCGCTGGCGCGCGCCGATCGCTGAAATGGAGGAAGCCGAAACCGGCAGCTAGGCGAGGAACTCGCGGTCAAGGACGATGCGGCCGTCCGCGAAGTCGGCGATCCCGGCCTTGAACGGGATCAGCGAGCGCTTGCCCCCTTCCGCTTCGATCTCGAGCAGGTCGCCGGCGCCGTAATTCTCGACCGCGACCACGGTGCCGACCGGCTCGCCAAGCGCGTCCATGGCCGCCAGACCGATCAGGTCGGCGTGATAATATTCGCCCGCCTCGAGCGGCGGCAGGGCCGAGCGGTCGATTTCGACGAGCGCGCCCCGCAGGCCTTCGGCGGCGGAGCGGTCGTCGATCCCCTCGAACCGCGCGACGGGCGCCTTGCCGTCACGGACGGACAGGAGGCGGCGTTCGGCGCCTCCGACATATAATTTCTTGTGGCGCGCGAGGCTTTCGGTGCTCTCGGCGAACAGCTTGAGCCGCAGTTCGCCTTTGATCCCATGCGCCCCGGCGATCGCGGCGAGCGCGATCTTACGCTCGCCGCTTTCGCTCATGCTCAGGCCTTGGTCTTTTCTGCCTCGCCTTCGGCCGACTCTTCGGCCTGCGGCGAATCGTCGGTCGGGGGTGCGACCTCGTCGCTGCCCTCGGCCGGAGCCTCGGCGGATTCCCCTTCGCCTGCGGCTTCCTCGGCGGCCGGAGCTTCCTCCGCGCTGGCTTCCTCGGCAGGAGCTTCTTCGGTGTCCGGCTCGGCCGCAGCTTCCTCCTCGCCGGCAGCTTCGGCTGCTGCTTCCTCAGCCACAGGCGCCTCGGCCGCGGCCTCCTCGGCAGCGGGCGTCTCTTCGGCCGCAGCTTCGACCGGCGGAGCCTCTTCAGCAGCTTCCTCGGCCACCGCTTCGGCTTCCGCGGTCGGCTCGGCGGTCGCTTCCTCGACCGCCTGGGCGACGACGGCCTCGGCCTCGTCCTGCTTCTCTTCCGGAGCCGCAGCGGCCTCGGCGGCCTTCTTCGCCCGCTCCTCGACGCGCTCCTTGGCCTTCTCGCCCGGCTCGGCCTTCTGCGGGTTGTTGCGCGCCGGGCGCTCGCGGATGCCGGCCGCATCGAGGAAGCGCAGCACGCGGTCCGACGGCTGGGCGCCGACCGAAAGCCAGTGCGAGATGCGCTCGCCGTCGAGCTTGACCCGCTCGGGCGAATCCTTGGCCAGCAGCGGGTTATAGGTGCCGACCTTCTCGATGAAGCGGCCGTCGCGGGGCGAACGGCTGTCGGCGACCACGATCCGGTAATAGGGCCGCTTCTTGGCGCCGCCGCGTGTGAGGCGAATTGCTAGAGCCATGTTTCAGTCTTTCCTTTCAGTGTGTTCCGTTATTTCTTTGAAAACTTGTCGAAACCAGGCGGGAGGTTGAACGGTTGCCCGCCGAGGCCCGGAAGCGCCGGGCCGCCGAGACCGCCCGGCGGAAGCGCGCCCGGAGGGGCAAGACCGCCGAGCGCGCCTTCGAGGCCGCCCTTGTTGAACAGGGCCGCGAGCTTGCCGAACCCGCCCATCTTCTTCAGCCGCTTCATCGCGGTCGACATTTCCTGGTGCATCTTCAACAGCTTGTTGATGTCCTGGACGGTCGTCCCCGACCCTTTGGCGATGCGGATCTTGCGCTTGGCGTTGACGATCTCGGGCCGCGCCCGCTCCTTGGCCGTCATCGACGACAGCATCGCCTCCATATGGACCAGCGCCTTCGAATCCTGGGCCTGGTCCATCGCCCCCTTCATGCCCTTCAGGCCCGGCATCATCCCGGCCAGCGCGCCGAGCCCGCCCATCCGCTGCATCTGCTTGAGCTGGGCCCACAAATCGTCGAGGTCGAACTTGCCCTTGGCCATCTTGGCCGCGATCTTCTCGGCCTCCTCGACCTGGATCGTCTCGGCGGCGCGCTCGACCAGGCTGACGACGTCGCCCATGCCGAGGATCCGCCCGGCGACGCGGTCGGGATGGAACGCCTCGAGCTTGTCGATCGCCTCGCCAACGCCGGCGAACTTGATCGGCTTGCCGGTGACCGCGCGCATCGACAGCGCGGCCCCGCCGCGCGCATCGCCGTCGAGCCGGGTCAGGATCACGCCGGTCAAGTCGACCTCGCCGGCGAAGCCCTTGGCGACGTTGACCGCATCCTGGCCGGTCAGCGCGTCGACCACCAGCAGGGTCTCGGTCGGGTTCGATGCCGCGGCCACGGCCTTCATCTCGGCCATCAGTTGGTCGTCGACGTGGAGCCGGCCCGCCGTATCGAGCAGCACGACGTCATAGGCCTGGAGCTTCGCCGCCTGGAGCGCGCGTTTGGCGATGTCGACCGGCTGCTGGCCGGCGACGACCGGCAGCGTGTCGACGTTCGCCTGGCGCCCCAACACCGCAAGCTGCTCCTGCGCGGCCGGGCGGGCGACGTCGAGCGAGGCCATCAGCACCCGCTTGCGCTCGCGCTCGGCGAGCCGCTTGGCGAGCTTGGCGGTGGTCGTCGTCTTGCCCGAGCCCTGCAGGCCGACCATCATGATCACGACCGGGGGCGTGGCGGCGAGGTTGAACTCGGCGGTGTCCGAGCCGAGCGTCTCGACCAGGGCGTCGTGGACGAGCTTGACCACCATCTGTCCCGGCGTGACCGAGCGCAGCACCTCCTGGCCGACCGCTTTCTCGGTGACCTGGTCGACGAAATCGCGGGCGACCGGAAGCGCGACATCGGCCTCGAGCAGGGCGACGCGCACCTCGCGCATGGCCGAGCGCACGTCGGCCTCGCTGAGCGCGCCGCGTCCGCGAAGCCGGTCGAATACGCTGCCGAGCCGATCGCTCAACGTGTCGAACATTCAAATCTCCTGCGATGCGAACGGCCCATATGGTGCGCGAAACGCAAAATACGCCGGCGGACGAAACCTCGCCGGCCGGCGTGCACCAGGGTCATCCCCTTGAGGCGCTCACATCGATGTCTGTCCTTAGGACGAGGGCGCGCTTAGCCGGACGGGCGGCAAAGTTCAACCGCCGCTAGAACTTCGGCTTGCCCTTCGGTTTGCGCGGCCGCGAGGGTCCGCCTCCCGGGCCCTTGCCCGGACCGTTGCCGCCCGACGGCCGCCGCGGTCCGCGCGGCGGGCCGCGCCGGTCGGGCGTACCACGGCCGTGGCGCTGGTGCTCGGGCACCCGGTCGATCGGCCGCGTCGTCTGCACTTGCTGCCGCGGCCCGACCGCATAGCCTTCTTTCAACAGCTGGGTGAAGGCGGCGCGGGTACTCTCGGCGATCTGGTCCTGGAGCGCCTTGGGCAAGTCGGCGAAGGTGACGTTGGGATGGATCGCCTGGACGTCGCGCAGCAACTGGTTGGGCAGCCCGCCCGACGCGCGCTTCAGCGCCGCGATCGCGTCGAGCACCGCCGAAAAGACGATGGATTGCATGACGTCATTGGCGGCTCTCGGCATCGCTATCCTCGCAAGGTGGACTTGCCCCGGTGCGCTCCCTAAGTCACGCGCCCAATGCGCCGCCACTTCCACAAGATGCATGGGCTCGGCAACGATTTCGTGATCGTCGATGCGCGCGAAACGCCGTTCGACGTCACGCCGTCGCTGGCGCGGGCGCTCGCCGACCGGCGCACGGGCATCGGCTGCGACCAGCTGATCGTGCTCGAGCCGAGCCAGTCCGCCGATCTCAAGATGCGTATCTGGAACAGCGACGGCGGTGAGGTCGAAAGCTGCGGCAACGCCACGCGCTGCGTGGTCCAGCTGACCGGCGCCCGGCGGATCGACAGCGACGGCGGGCTGCTCGAGGGCGAGGATCTGGGGGCCGAGGTCGAGGTCGCGATCGGCGAGCCGCGGTTCGGATGGGACGACATCCCCCTCGCCTATCCGCTCGACACCAACCCGCTGCCGATGGCCTGGGGCGAACTGATCCGGCCAATGGCGCTCAACGTCGGCAACCCGCACCTCGTGTTCTTCGTCGACGAGCTGGACTCGGTTCCGATCGAAGAAGTCGGTCCGACGATCGAGCAGGACACGGCTTTCCCCGATCGCATCAACGTCAATGTCGGCCAAATCGAGGACGGCGGGGTTCGGCTCAAGACGTGGGAGCGCGGCGCCGGACTGACCCTGGCCTGCGGTACGGGGGCGTGCGCGACCGCAGTCGCGGCGATCCGGAGCAAGCGCGCGACGTCGCCGGTCAGGGTGACAATGCCGGGCGGCTCGCTGACCGTCTCCTGGGAGCCGGGGCAGGCGATCCGAATGCGCGGCAGCGCGACTCATGTCTTCTCGGGCGAGCTCGACCTCGCGGCGCTGCAATGAGCGTCGAGACGATCACGCTCGGCTGCCGGCTCAACTTCGCCGAGAGCGAGACGATCGCGCGCAGCGCCGCCCCGGGCGACGACTGGATCGTCGTCAACAGCTGCGCCGTCACCAACGAGGCGGTGCGCCAGACGCGCCAGGCGATCCGCTCCGCCCATCGGCGCCGGCCCGGCGCCCGGATCCTCGTCACCGGATGCGCCGCAGAGCTCGATCCGGCGCCGTTCGCGGCCATGCCGGAAGTGTCACGAGTCGTCGAAAATGCACGCAAGCTCAACGCATTGGCGGCAATTGACGTCATGACGCCAGTGCCCGCCGGGTTCCTCGGCCATGTCCGCAGCTTCGTCGCCGTTCAGACCGGCTGCGACCATCGCTGCACCTTCTGCACGATCTGGCAGGCGCGCGGACCGAGCATGTCGCTGCCGTTCGAAGCGATCCGCGACGCCGTCGCTCGCGAAATCGCTCGCGGGGCCAGGGAGATCGTTCTGACCGGGGTCGACATCACCGACTATCAGGGCGGGCTCGGCCCGCTCTGCCAGCGGCTCCTCGCGTCCGAGCCGCGGCTGCAGCGCCTCCGCCTTTCCTCGCTCGACAGCATCGAGATCGACGGCGCCTTGTTCGAGCTGATCGCCGGCGAGCCGCGGCTCTTGCCGCACTTCCACCTTTCACTCCAGGCCGGCGACGATTTGATCCTTAAGCGCATGAAGCGCCGCCACAGCCGCAGCGACGCGGTCCGCACGGTCGAGCGGATCAAGGCCGTTCGACCGGACGCGACGATCGGCGCCGACCTCATCGCCGGGTTTCCGACGGAAACCGAAGAGATGGCACTGAACAGTTTGAAACTGCTTGACGATTGCGATGTCGTCGCAGCGCACGTCTTCCCCTTCTCGGCGCGCCCGAACACGCCTGCAGCGCGCATGCCCCAGCTGCCGCGGGCAGTAGTGAAGGCCCGGGCCGCCCGGCTCCGCGAGGCCGCGGCCGATCGCCGGACCGACTGGCTCGATCGCCTGGTCGGCACCGACCAGCGGGTCCTCGTCGAGAACCACGGCAAGGGCCACGCCGACAATTTCGCGCCCGTCGCACTGTCCGGCGCGAGCAAGGGCGAGGTCGTGATCGCGCGAATCACCGGCCGCGCCGACGCCACGCTCGCGGGCGTCGCCCTGTGAGCTGGCTCGACCGCCTGCGGGGCGGGTTTGCCAAGACTGCCGAGAAGGTCGCCGACAATCTGACCGGCCTGACCAGCCGCGCCGCGCTCGACACCGCGACCCTCGACGACATCGAGGAAGCGCTGATCGCTTCCGACCTCGGCCCGGAGGCGTCGCACCGGATCCGCGACGCCATCGCCCGCGAACGGTTCGAGACGCTCGACGAACGCGGGCTCCGCACGATCCTTGCCGAGCAAATCGAAGCAATTCTAAGACCCGTAGCGAAACCGTTGGAAGTCTACGGTTTCCCCCGCCCGCACGTGATCCTGGTGATCGGCGTCAACGGCTCCGGCAAGACCACCACCATCGGCAAGCTCGGCCAGTGGCTGAAGGAACGGGATTATGGCGTGCTGCTCGCCGCCGGCGACACCTTCCGCGCGGCCGCGATCGAGCAATTGCAGATCTGGGGCGAGCGGATCGGCGCCCCGGTGATTTCGGGCAAGGAAGGCGGCGACGCTGCAGGGATCGTGTTCGACGGCGTCAAGCAGGCGACCGCAACGGGCGAGGACGTGCTGATCGTCGACACCGCCGGCCGGCTCCAGAACAAGTCGCACCTGATGGAGGAGCTGGCCAAGATCCGCCGCGTGCTCGGCCGGCTCAACCCCGAAGCGCCGCACGACGTCTTGCTCGTCCTCGACGCGACGACCGGCCAGAACGGCCTTGCGCAGGTCGAGGTGTTCCGCGAGAGCGCGGGCGTGACCGGCCTCATCATGACCAAGCTCGACGGCACCGCGCGCGGCGGCGTGCTCGTCGCCGCGGCCGAGAAATTCGGCCTTCCGATCCATGCCATCGGCGTCGGCGAGACCGCCGAAGACCTGCGGCCGTTCGACCCGCGCGCCGTGGCGCGGGCGATCGCCGGATTGCCGCCGGAATGAGCGAGCGCCAGGAACCGATCGGACCGATGCGCCTGCTGGTCGACTTCGGCCCGTTGATCGTCTTCTTCGTCTCCTACAAGCTGGGGGGGAGCGGGCTTCCCGCCATCCTGTTCGCGACCAAATGCTTCATGGCCGCGGTCCTGATCGCGATCGTGGCGGCGATCGCGATGTTCCGGCGGGTGACGCCGATGCTGATGCTGTCGACCGTGCTGATCCTCGGCTTCGGGGCGATCACGCTCTATCTCAAGGATCAAAAGTACATCCAGATGAAGCCGACGCTCTACTATGGCGCGCTGGCCATCCTGCTGTTCGCCGGGCTGCTTCGGGGCAAGCCCCTGCTGCGCTGGCTGTTCGGCCCGATCTTCCCCGGCCTGAGCGATGAGGGCTGGCTCAAGCTCAGCCGCAATTGGGCGCTGTTCTTCGTCGCCCTCGGAATCGCCAACGAGCTGATGCGTGCGACCATGACCTTCGACAACTGGCTGACGCTCAAGGTGTGGGGCGTGCCGATCGTCTCGCTGGCTTTCGCCGCGGCCAATGTCCCGATGCTGCTGCGCCACGGCCTCGAGGCGGAGGACAAGGCCAAGGTGATCGAGGAGGCGCCGGTCGAGTGAGCGATCCGATCCTCTCCATCCGCGGCCTGCGCAAGACCTACGGGACCGGCGTCGACGCGCTCAAATCCGTCGACCTCGACATCCGCCGCGGCGAGATTTTCGCGCTGCTCGGCCCCAACGGCGCCGGCAAGACCACGCTGATCAACATCGTCTGCGGCATCGTCACTCCGACCAGCGGCGAGGTGCTGGTCGACGGCAAGAACTGGAAGAGCGATTTCCGTCATGCCCGGGGTCGGATCGGCCTGGTCCCCCAGGAGCTTACGACCGACGCCTTCGAGCCGGTCGCACGCACCGTCGGCTTCTCTCGCGGGCTGTTCGGCAAGGCCGCCAACCCGACCAAGATCGAGGAGCTGCTGAAGCGCCTGTCGCTGTGGGACAAGCGCAAGACGATCATGATGCAGCTTTCGGGCGGGATGAAGCGGCGGGTGATGATCGCCAAGGCCCTGTCCCATGAGCCTGACATCCTGTTCCTCGACGAGCCGACCGCGGGCGTCGACGTCGAGCTCCGCCGCGACATGTGGGATCTGGTGCGCAAGCTCCGCTCGGACGGCACGACGATCATCCTCACCACCCATTATATCGAGGAAGCGGAGGAGATGGCCGACCGCGTCGGGGTGATCAGCAAGGGCGAACTGATCGCCGTCGACGAGAAGAAAGCGCTCATGACCCGGATGGGCCGCAAGACGCTCGACATCATGCTCGCCGAGCCGCTCAAGGCGCTCCCGTCCGAGCTTTCCGAACTGAATGTGCGTTTGGAGCAGGACGGTCACGTGCTCTGCTACGAGTTCGACAGCCACGCCGAGCGCACCGGCATCGCCTCGCTGATGCGGCGCCTGACCGACCTCGGCATCGCGTACAAGGATCTGTCGACCCACCAGTCAAGCCTCGAGGATATTTTCGTCGAATTGGTCCACCGCCCGAGGGTAGCAGCGCAATGAACGGCCACGGCATTGCCGCTATCTACAAGTTCGAGATGGCACGCTGGGGCCGCACCCTGTGGCAGAGCCTGATCACGCCGGTGATCACCACCGCGCTCTATTTCGTGGTCTTCGGCTCGGCTCTCGGCAGCCGCATGACGGCGATGGAGGGGGTCAGCTACGGCGCCTTCATCGTCCCCGGGCTGACCTTGCTGTCGGTGTTCATGCAGTCGATCTTCAATGCGAGCTTCGGCATTTATTTTCCGAAATTTACGGGAACGATCTACGAACTCCTGTCAGCACCGATCTCGAGTTTCGAGGCGGTCTTCGCCTATGTCGGGGCGGCCGCGACCAAGTCGGTGATCCTGGCGCTCATCACCCTCGCCACGGCGCTGCTGTTCGTGCCGCTGCGGGTCGACCATCCGCTGTGGATGCTGGCCTTCCTGGTCGGGATCACCACCGGCTTCTGCCTGTTCGGCTTCGCCATCGGCGTGTGGGCGAAGAATTTCGAGCAGCTGCAGATCATCCCGATGATGGTGATCACCCCCCTGACCTTCCTCGGCGGCGCCTTCTACTCGGTCAATGCGCTGCCCGATCCGTGGCGCACGATCACCCTGTTCAACCCGGTGGTCCATCTGGTCAGCGGCTTCCGCTGGAGCTTCTACTCGGTGATGGACGTGCCCGTCTGGTCGAGCGTCGCGGTGATGCTGGCGATCAACGCCGTGTGCATGGCGGTGATCGCCTGGATGTTCCGGACGGGCTACCGGCTCAAGCAGTAAACTCCGCCGTCCGCGCCCCTTCCTGGTCGGCCCGGGCTTCGCCGCGGCCGTCGAGATTCTCGGCGACGAAGTCCCAGTTGACGATGTTCGACAGCACCGTACTGGCGAATTTCGGCCGCTCGTTGCGATAATCGATGTAATACGCATGCTCCCACACATCGAGCGTGAACAGCGGGACCATGCCGTCGTGGGCGACGGGCGTGTCGGCGTCGTGCAGCGAGGTGATGCGCAGCGACCCGCGATCGAGCACCAGCCACGCCCAGCCGCTGGCGAAATGGTTGACCGCTTCTTCCTGCAGCTTCTGGAGCATCGCCTCGACGTTGCCGAACGCATCGTTGATCAGATGCTCGAGCTTGCCCTCGGGCTTCTGGCCCCGGGCGGGTGTGAGGCACTGCCAGAAGAAGCTGTGGTTCCACAGCTGCGCGCTGTTGTTGAACAGCTTCGCGTTCCCGGCGCGGTGCGCCTCGCGGATGACCTGGGCAAGCGAAGCGCCGCTGAGCTCCGCCTCGGTCTGCAGCAGCTCGTTGGTCTTGGTGACGTAGGCCTTGTGGTGCTTGCCGTGGTGGAAATCGAGGGTTTCGGCCGACATGTGGGGCGCAAGCGCATCCCTGGCGTAGGGCAGATCGGGCAGCTGGAAGGGCATGGTTCGGGCAACTCCTTGAACTGCCGGGAAAAGCCCGCCGAAGCGAGATCTCCCCGGGCGACTTACCCTCCCCTACTCCCCCGAAATGCTTGCACGGCCGAGAATTTCAACCCTAGAAACGACGATTGACGCGGCGAATGCGGCAAAGGGGGCGCGCATGGGCAAGATTTTCGAGAACCTCTACCTGACGCTGGCGATCGGCCTGGTCCTTGCCATCGTCATCATGCTGCTGCCCGACGCCGGCTATAATCCCGGCCCGACCGGGGAGCTGGCGACCGGCGTGCTCCAGTGGCTCCACGTTTTTTTCGGGATCACCTGGATCGGCCTGCTTTATTATTTCAATTTCGTGCAGATCCCGACCATGCCGTCGATCCCGGCCGAGCTGAAGCCGGGAGTCTCGAAATATATCGCGCCCAATGCCCTGTTCTATTTCCGCTGGGGCGCGGCGTTCACCGTCCTGACGGGGCTGCTCCTCGCCTGGTCCTACAACAATGGAACGCCGCTCGGGGAGCTCGACGAAGCGCTGCTCCTGCAATCCAGCGCCCGGCTGATCGGGATCGGCATGTGGCTGGCGCTGATCATGGCGTTCAACGTCTGGGTCATCATCTGGCCCAATCAGAAGAAGGCGCTCGGGCTCGTCCCGGCCGAGGACGCTGCCAAGGCCAAGGCGGCGCGGACGGCGATGATCGCCTCGCGGATCAACACCCTGCTGTCGATCCCGATGCTGCTGTGCATGACCAATTTCCATTAAGCTCCAGAAGCCGGCTCGGCCGCATTCGGCGCCTCACGGCGGGTCCAGCCGCCTAGGCCGCTGAATCCTGCAGCTTGTGGCGCTTCAGCGCGTGGCGCAACTGGTCGTAGCTAAGGCCGAGCGCGCCGGCCGTCGCCCGCTGGTTATAGCGATTGCGGCGCAGCGCATCCTCGAGCAGCGACCGTTCGTAGGACGCGACCGCGGAGCGGAAGTCGTCCACCGCCTCGGGCGGCGGCGGCGGCATCGATTCGACGACATGCAGCGGAACGGCCTCGCCGTCGGTCTCAGCCGCGGGTTGCGACGGACCGGCGGCGCGGACCCTTACCGGCGTCCACGGCGACAGGAACGGATCGAAGACGATCTCGTCGATCGGCCGTTCCGGATCCTCGTGCCGGTAGACCGCGCGCTCGACCACGTTGCGTAGCTCGCGGACATTGCCGGGCCAGTGATATACCTCGAGCTCGGCCAGCGCGCGTGGGGAGAAGCCAGGCCAGTTGGGCCAGTCCAGCTCGACCGACATCCGCCGCCCGAAATGTTCGGTCAGCAGCGGAATGTCGCCCTCGCGGACGCGGAGCGGCGGCAGGGTGATCACTTCGAACGACAGCCGATCGAGCAAGTCGGCCCGGAACTTGCCCTTGTCCACCTGGTCGGGGAGGCTTTCGTTGGTTGCCGCGACGATGCGCACGTCGACCGAGATCGGCTTCGACGCGCCGATCCGCGTGATCTCGCCATATTCGGTCGCGCGCAGCAGCCGGTCCTGGGCCGGCATCGACAGCGTCCCCAGCTCGTCGAGGAACAGGGTCCCCCCGTCGGCCTCCTCGAACCGCCCGTGGCGGGTCTTGGCGGCCCCGGTGAAGCTTCCCGCTTCGTGCCCGAACAGCTCGGCCTCGATCAGATTTTCGGGCAAAGCGGCGCAGTTCATGACGATCAGCGGCCCGGCCCAGCGCGACGACAGATGGTGAAGCCGTTCGGCGATCAGCTCCTTGCCGGTGCCGCGCTCGCCGATCACCAGCACCGGCCGGTTGAGCGGCGCGGCACGGCTCGCCCGCTCGACCGCGTCGAGGAAGGCATAGCTTTGCCCGATAAATTGTTCGGCCCGCTCCACGTCGCATCTCACCAAAAATCTGCCCGACAGTTGGTGGCAAATCCCACCATTTGGCAAGGATTTTCAGCCAGAAAAGGCAGCGAAAATCGCGATTTTCGCTGAATTCAGAACAAACGGACCTTTTGGCACGGACCTTGAATTGTTTTTGGCAGGTTTAGGGCCCTGAGTACGTATCTGGAGTGCTGGAATGGGAATTTTCTCGCGAACGCGCGATATCTTCGCGGCGAACATGACCGAGCTGCTCGATCGCTCGGAGGATCCGGCGAAGATGATCCGCATGATCATCCTCGAGATGGAGGAGACGCTGGTCGAGGTCCGTGCCTCGGCCGCGCGCTGCATCGCCGACGGCAAGGAAATGCGCCGGGCGCTCAACCGGCTCGACGAGCTGCAGCGCAGCTGGACCGAAAAGGCCGAGCTGGCGCTGTCCAAGGACCGCGAGGACCTGGCCAAGGCCGCGCTGACCGAGCGTCAGAAAGCGGCCGACATGGCCGAGGGCCTCAACGCCGAGATCAAGGTGATCGACGACACGCTGAAGGGCTATGAGGGCGATATCGCCAAGCTCCAGGGCAAGCTCCGCGAAGCGCGCGCGCGCCAGAATGCGATCGCGGCACGGTTCGAAAGCGCGGTCACCCGGGCCAAGGCGCGGGAGATCATGAACGGGAATCGCACCGAAGACGCCTTTTCGCGCTTCGAACTGCTTGAGCGCCGCGCAGATTTCGCCGAAGGGCGCGCCGATGCGCTCGGCATGACCGGACCGAAGAGCCTGGAAGAGGAGATCGCCGAATTGAAATCGGCCGAATCCGTCGACGCCGAGCTCGAAGCGATGAAGGCCGCGTTGAAGGCAAAGGGGAAATAAGCACCGATGGACGAGATTCTCATTCCGCTGATCGTGGTCCCGATCCTGTTCATCGGGCTGCCGTGGCTGATCTTTCACTATGTGACCAAGTGGAAGCAGGCGAAAACCCTGACCGACGGCGATGAACGGCTGCTCGACGACCTCCATGAAGCCGCGCGCCGGCTCGACGACCGACTGTGCACGATCGAGCGGATCATGACCGTCGAGAATCCCGACTGGCGCCAACAGTGCCTCCCCGGCCGGGGCAGCGAGGCCGAGCGGCTGCTGACCAACGGAGAGCGGTGATGAGCGACGATCGCTACCCCGAGCCCTATCCCGGCGACCGCCGCCAGCTAAGCGAGCAGCCCGCCAGTCGCACCCGTTTCTATCGCGACAAGCGCAACGGCAAGATCATGGGCATCTGCGCCGGGATCGCCGACTACACCGGTTTCGACGTCACGCTCGTTAGGATCTGCATGCTCGCGGCTCTGTTCCTGAGCAGCGGCTCGGTCATCCCGATCTATTTCATCGCCGGCTGGATCACCCCGGCCAAGCCGCGCGAGCTCGAATATTACGACCGCGAGGACAAGCAGTTCTGGCAGGGCGTCCGCGCCTCGCCGGCGCGCACCGCGCGCGACATCCGCTCGCGGTTTCGCGACCTCGACCGCCGCCTGGCCGACATCGAAAGCTATGTGACCAGTGAGAACCGCTCGCTCGCCCGCGAAATCGAGCAGCTCCGCTAGACCCAAGGGGGGAATCGTTTGGACAAGCTTCAAGTCCTGCTGGAAAGCCTGCCGTGGGTGGCGGCGATCACCGCCATCGCCGTCGGCGGCTGGCTCCTCCACACCTGGCTGCGGATCAAGCACGGCTACCCGCTCGACGGCGCCTGGGGTCAGGCCATCTATCCGAGCACCGACCGCGAGGCGGCCGAGCGGATCAAGCTGCTGACCAATGAGAACGCCCAGCTCCGCGCCGAGCTCGGCGCGGTCAAGGACCGGCTCGAGACGATCGAGCGGATCGTCACCGACCAGCCGTCGAAGCTCGCCCGCGAGATCGACGCCCTGTCGATCGACAAGGGAGGGCATGCATAGTGAATCCTGTCGCCATGGTGTTCATCGCGGCGATCGTCGTCGGCCTGCCGACGATCATGCTGATGATGGCCTTCAACCGCTTTTTCAAATTCCGCGAGAGGAAGCTCGAGATCGAAGCATTGAACGCGGCCGAGAAGGCCGCCCAATATGCGTCGCGCTCGTCCGAGCTGGAGCAGCGGGTCCGCGTGCTCGAGCAGATCGTCACCGACCGCGGCGCCGAGACCGCAGCCCAGATCGAGGCCCTGCGCAAACCGCGCATCGGCACTGAGGAACAGGCCCAATGAACGTCTACGAGTTCGTCCTCGGCATTCTCATCCTGATGTTCGTGTTCACCATCATCCGGCACAAGATGGGCATCCCGGTGCGCTCGATGCGCGAGATGCGGGGCGAGCCGGTGAACGACGCGGAAAATGCCCGGCTGCGGTCCCAGGTGAAGCAGCTCCAGGACCGCATCAATGTGCTGGAACGGATCGTGACTGACCGCGGCGCAGAGACCGCCGCGCAAATCGAGGCGCTCCGCGAGCGCGACAAGATTGAGCTGGAGGACAAGGCGTAATGGAAGGCGGTCAAATCATGGTGGTGACGATCGTTGCGATCGTCATGGTGGCATCGATCATCCGCGCGGTGGTCGGCGGCGGACGCCGCCGGCGTCACGGCGGCGACGAGCGGCTCGAAGCCCAGACCCAGGCCGAGAACCAGCGCCTGCGCGACGAAGTCGGCGAGCTTCGGGAGCGGCTCAAGGTGCTCGAGCGGATCACCGTCGAGAAAGAGAACAGCCTGTCGCGCGAGATCGAGTCGCTGCGCGACCGGTGACATCAGCCGGGCTTGATCCTATCTCGCGCGGGTGAGCGCGCTTCCGTCCATCCGCGATGTCTACGATGACTATCAGCTGCTCGACGGCGAGGATCGCTACCGCCTGCTGATCGACCTCGGGCGCCAGCTCGAAGCGATGCCCGACGCGCTCAAGACCGACGCGACCAGGGTGCGCGGCTGCTCGGCCTCGGTGTGGGTCTACCCGACCGCCGCCGAGGGCCGCCTGCACTTCCTCGCCGACAGCAACGCCGCGATCACCAAGGGCATCGTCGCGCTGATCCTGGCGGCGGTGCAGGACAAGCCCGCGGCCGAGGTCGCGCGGCTCGACGTCGAGGCGGCGCTGGCGCCGTTCGAGCTGCGCAAGCATTTGAGCGCCAACCGGACGCAAGGCGTCCCCAACATGATCGCCCTGATCCGCCAAACCGCGGAGCGCTACGCCGCGGCGGCCTGACGCCGCTTCCTAGATGATCCCGTGCATTTCAAAATGCGGGGCGATCGGGTCGAGACCGGGGGTGTCGTGGAGCGCCGAGCCGGCGTGCCAGCCGTCGAGGGCCGGGGCATGCGTCGGACCGTCATCGATCGCCATTTTGCTGACGACTGCGTCCTGGCTCGCCGAGCGGGAGACGTTTACGTTGGTTGCGACCCCGCCGGCGAGGTAGCGGAGGGTGACCGCGGTCGAGCCCGGGACGTTGGCGATGGTCACATAAGCGTCGCCGCCACCGTTGGCGTCGACCTGAAGCTCGCCTGCCGCGGTGATCCGGACAAAGCCGCCAGTGGTGACGTTGGTGCCGTTGGCGACGCTCAGATATTGGGTGATGTTGACGACCTCGCCCGCGGCATAATCGCCGATGGTGGCCACGCCGGGCGCATTGGTGAGGAAGAAGGTGTCACTGCCCGCGCCGCCGACCATATAATCGGCGCCGCCGCCGCTGGTCAGCACATTGGCCCCGGCATTGCCGTAGATGCTCTGGCCGAGCGCATTGCCGGTCAAATTGATGGCGGCGCTGCCTTCGGCCGCAGTCAGCGTCTCGAGGCTCTGGCCCGCGCCCAGCACGAAGCTCTGTGAGGCAACCGCAAGGTCGTCGCCCTCGCCGGCATTCTCGAAGATCTGATCGCCGCTATCGACGTAGTAGAGATCGTTGCCGGTGCCGCCCTGGAGATTGTCGTTGCCGGCGCCGCCGATCAGGAAGTCGTTGCCGCCGAGGCCGACCAGATAATCGTTGCCGGCCCCGCCATCGAGCTGGTTCGCACCCTGGCTGCCGTACAGGCTCTGCCCGAACTCGTTGCCAGTGAAGTTCACGGGATCGCTCGAGTCCTGGTTGACCGCGACCAGCGTCTCGATCTCATTGCCTTCGCGGAGCGTGTAGCTGGTGGCGACGAAGATCCAGTCGTCGCCGCCGCCGACACTCTCGCCAATGAAGTCCGAGACATCAACGTAATATTTGTCATTGCCGGCGCCGCCGACCATGTAATCGGCACCGCCGCCGCCCGTCAGGATGTTGTTTCCGGCATTGCCGTAGAGGCTCTGAGCAAGCTCGTTGCCGGTGAGGTTGATCGCGGCATTGGTCTGCTCGGACGACATGGTCTCGATCGAGGCCCCGTCGGCGAGCGTGTAGCTCGCGGTCGCCACCAGGATGTCGTTACCCTCGCCGGCGAGCTCCGTGATGACGTCCCCGGCCTGGTCGACATAATAAACGTCGTCCCCGACGCCGCCCTCCATATGGTCGGCGCCGGTGCCGCCGAGCAGGTTGTCGTTGCCCGCCAGGCCGACGAGGAAGTCATCGCCTTGGCCGCCGTTCAGATAATTGTTGCCGAGATTGCCGTATAGGCTCTGGCCATATTCATTGCCGGTCAGCACCAGCGGGTCAGTCGAGCTCTGGTTGAACGCCACGAGAGTCTCGACGCTCGCCCCCTGCGCCAGCGTGTATGTGCCGAGCACGTAGGCCGTGTCATCGCCCTCGCCGACTGCCTCGACGACCAAGTCGGCGGCATCGTCGACGTAGAAGCTGTCGTTGCCGAGCCCGCCGATCAGCGTATCGGCGCCCGCGCCGCCGTTCAGCGCGTCGTCGCCGCCGTTGCCGGTGAGGACATTGGCGACGGCGTCGCCGGTGATGGTGTCTCCATAAGCGGTGCCGAGCACGTCCTCGATATGCGCGAGGATGTCGCCGCCACCGCCGGTCCCGGACTGGAGATCGACCGTCACGCCCGAGGCGTAAGCCTGATAGTCGACGACGTCGCGGCCGGCGCCGCCGTCGAGCACGTCGGCGGCGATGCCACTGACGATATGATCGTCGCCGGCCCCGGCGTCGACCTGCGCCGAGCTGCCGCCGGTCTGGATCAGGTCATTGCCGCCGAGCGCGTTGACGATGATCAACTCTTCGAACGTCCCGAGGATGAGCTGGTCGGCGAATTCCGTCGCGTTGATCTGCTCGACCACTTCGAAGTTGGAAATGGTCCCGCCGCCGATCACGGCGCTGCCGTCGCCCAGCTCGGTCAGGTCCATGGTGACACCGCCTGGGGCGCCGGCCAGCGACAGGATCAACCGGTCCGTGCCGGCGCCTCCGTCCGCATCGTCGCCGTAGCCGATCGCGATGATGTCGTTGCCGGCCCCGCCGTTGACAACATCGTGCTCGGTGCCCGTATCGGGGACCATCTCGTAGTAGTTTTGCGAATTGCCGGTTCCGGACTGCAGCCGGTCGTCGCCGCCGCCGCCCTCGAGATGGTCCGCGCCGGACCCGCCCGACATCAGGTCGCCATACTCATTGCCGTTGAGCGTGTCGTCGCCCGCATCGCCGAACGCGACGCCCCCGAAGCTGCCGAGCTGGATATAGAAAGTGTCATTGCCAGCGCCGCCGAACATCGGACCGGCGCCGTAGAACGTGTCGTTCCCCGCGCCGCCGTCGCTCGAAGCGTTGCCGTTCGTGGGCGTGTACAGGGTGTCGTTCCCTGCCCCACCAATGACACTGTGGATGTAGCCGCTGTTGCGCCCGTCGACAATGTCGTCGCCGTCGCCTCCGTCCATGGCCCAGGTATAATAGCCGGCGGTCAGCGTATCGTTGCCGCCCATGCCGTAGATCTCGCCAAAGTGCGAATAAGGGGTGGCGGTCAGGGTCGCGCCGCTGATGACGTCGTTGAAATTGCTGCCCTGGATCCAGTCGATGTTCTCGATCCCCTGGATCGTCCCGCCGCCGATGGTCCAGGTCCCGAGCGACCCGTCGAAATTAATGCCGTTCGGGGCGGCGATGAAGGTGATCGAGAGATAGTCGCCGAACGAGGATTGAGCGCCGCCGTTGACGTTGTCGCCGTAGCCGGCCCAGATCCGGTCGTCGCCGTTGCCCCCGTTCAGCGTGTCGATCTCGAGACCCGTGTCAATCGAGGGAATGACCTGGCTGAGATAATAATAATCGCCGAGCAAGGCCGGAACCGGCGCGGAGCCCGAAATCAGAACGTCATCGCCGTCGCCACCGTTGAGGATGTCGCCGCCGGCGTCGCCCACGATCTGATCGTTGCCGCCGTTCCCGGAAAGGCCATCGTTGCCGCCGCCACCGGTCGCGATCTCGCCGTCGCTCCCGCCCGTCCAAATGTCATTGCCGCTCGTTCCGGTGAAATTCGGCACAATTCATCTCCCTTTGCGACGGGCAACATGTCCGGCCCTCATCGCCTCCGTCACGACTTCAGATTCTTCGAAGCTGACGATGCTCGCGCAGGGCTCCACGAGCCCGTCCATGCGATCAAACGCCTGCGGTGAATCCCCCGAAATCCAACCTTATCAAGCGGAAGCTAGCAGGCAAATCGCTGATGGCAACGGATGAAATTGGTGAAGGACAAGACCGCCGCGGTCAGGCCGACTTCCCGGTCTTCCGCTCTTCCGCTTTCTTGAGCACGTCATAGGCCGCCTGGACCTGCTTGAAGCGCTTGGCGGCTTCGGCGTCGCCGGGATTGGCGTCGGGATGCGTGGCCTTGACCAGCCGGCGGTGCGCCGCCTTGACCGCGGTGAAGTCGGCGTCGCTTTCGAGTTCGAGCGCGGCGAGCGCGCGCATTTCGTCGCGGCTGCGGCTGCCGTCGCCGGGCCCCGCCCACTTCCATTGGGCCGACTGGCGGAAGCCCTTGGCGCCGGTTTCCTCCTCGGCAGCCCGGCGCGCGGCTTCCTCGGGGCTGAGGCCCGCGAAATAGTTCCAGTTCCGGTTATATTCGGCGGCGTGAGCCTCGCAGAACAGCCAGCGCTCGCGGCTGTTCGGGGCTTTCGGCGCGGGCCGGTCGCCGATCTCGGTGCAGCCCTCGCGGTCGCACAGGCGCAGCCGGGCCGCGCCGCGGCCCTTGTCGCCATAGGACCGCCAGCGCGGGAATCCCCAGTCGTCCGATCGCTTCTGCTTCGCCATCCTGATCCCGATAAGAAGAAATGGGCCGTCGCGCGAGTGGCGGCGGCCCCTCCACCATCCTACGGATGGTCCCCCTCCCCGTTCGGGGAGGAAATGCCAGAGGGCCTGTAAGCCGGGTTCTGTCCGTCGCCGTGTCGCCACGGTGACTGTGCGGCCATTCCTCTAGGCCGAGACTTGCGTCGCGGCTCAAGCAACCAACCCGGGCGGCGAGCCGGAACCAGGCCCATGTGCCGCCCCTATTCGGTCTTGCACCCGGTGGGGTTTACCGTGCCGGCCCTGTCGCCAGGACCGCGGTGCGCTCTTGCCGCACCCTTTCGACCTTACCCGTCCGAAGGCGGGCGGTACGCTTTCTGTGGCACTGTCCCTGAGCAACGTCGCCGAGGCTAAGTCACCCGCCGGGCGTTACCCGGCACCGCAGTTCCATGGAGCCCGGACTTTCCTCCAGCCTTCGCCAGGGCTTCGGCCGGTAAACGCAAGCGCTTGCCCGCCGTAGCTTTCAGCGAAGGCGGGCGGCCGCCCGGCCCTCTGGCGGGCCAGCGTATAGGCAAACCGGCCCGGTGTTGCGAGTCCCTCAAACCGCCGCCGTCGCCGATTGCCGTCCGCGACGTCCATTGCGAGATCATGGGTCGGACGGTAAGATAAACGACCGTCGGCGTGCCAGCGACAGAGTTCTCCCGCGCATATTGAGGCATGCGGGGGTGTCGTATGACGTCCACGGTCGGGCGATTGCCCGCTTCGGTGAAAATAATCACGTTCGCGCCGATGGTGGACAGCGAGTGCACCCGCCTCGCGCTCACCCATTATGCGATCCCGTTCGAGGAGCAGGATCATATTTTCGGATGGGCCTCGCTCCTGACCCTGTTTCACGGCGGCTACGGCCGAATTCCACTGGTCCACGGCAAAGGTGTTCACACTTCGGGGCCGCGGTCGCTGGTCGACAAGCTCGATCCCCACGCCGGCGATCGGCGCCTGCTTCCCCTCGACCCGGCGTTGCGGGCCCAGGTCGAACGGGACTGGAATTTGTATAACGGCGAGCTGGCGCTGCACGTCGCGACCTTCGCTTATTATCATCTGCTGCCCGAGCGCGACGCCATGATCGAGGCCCTCCGGCGTGAACTGCCCGGTATGGAGCGGCGATTGGCCGGGCCGACCTTCGGCATGGTTCGCTTCGTCCTGCGCATGCTCCTCCGGCTCAGCCCGCAGCGCGCCGAGGCCGCGCTCGACCGCGCCCGGAGCATCCTCGATCAAACCGACGAGCGGATCCGCGACGGCCGCCGCTACCTTGCCGGCGATGCGGTGACGCTGGGCGATCTTGGCTTTGCCAGCGCGATTGCCCCGCTCGCTCTCCCGGACCGCTACCTGCGGCACGTTCCGCCGTTCGAGCGCTTGCCGGACGCCTATCGCGTCGTCGTCGAGGAAGTCCGCGCTCGGCCGGTCGCCAAGTTTCTCGACGGCTTATTGCAATCGATCATCCCTGCCGATCGCTGAGTCCGATTCACTGCGGCCGCGGGAGCAGCAGGGCGAGCAGTTTCGCCCGGCATTCGCCGTCGATGATGCCGTCGATCAGGTCGGGCCGGAAGCGGCGCTGGAACGCGATCACCGCTTTCTGCGGCTCGGTCACGTCATAACCGAAGCGCTCGAGCGCGAGGAGGAAGCCGGCGTCGGTCCAGAACGGGTCGATCAGGTCGCGCGACGGGCTCGGCAGCGCGAGGCGGCGCTTGGCCAGCTCCCACCACGGGAACAATTCGCCCGGGTCTTCCTTGCGCGCCGGGGCCACGTCGGAATGGCCGACCACGTTGCCGCGCCCGATCCCGTGGCGCTCCTTGATGTCGGACAGGAGCGGGATCAGCGCCGCGATCTGCTCGTCGGGGAACGGGCGGTAGCCGAACTCGTGACCGGGGTTGACGATCTCGATCCCGACGCTCGCCGAATTGACGTCGGTCACCCCCCGCCAGCGCGACTTGCCGGCGTGCCAGGCGCGCTTGGTTTCGTCGACCAGGCGATAGGTCGTGCCGTCCTCGTCGATCAGATAATGGCACGACACCTGGGCTTCGGGCGACGTCAGGCGGTCGAGGGCGCCGCCTGCGTCGGGCATGCCGGTATAATGGAGCACGACCATCGACACGGGCAGCGCGCGCTCGTCGAAGTTGGGCGACGGCCGTTCGATGAAGTCGAAATCCACGCGCGATATGGCGCATGAGACCTGGGTCCGGGTCAAGCCCCGGCAGCGGCTCTGCGATCCGGGCCGCCGCGCTTCTCGACCCGGCTCCCGTCCCCGACCAGCCGGTACAGCCCCCGCGCCTTGATGTCGGCGCCGAGCTTGACGGACTGGCCGATCACCGTTTCGCCGGCTCCGAGCATCAGCCAGCCGTCCTCGGCCATCGCCCCGGCGAGCCGCTCGAAGGCGAGCGCTTTCTTGTCCGGGCTCAGATAGAGCAGCACGTTGCGGCACAGCACGATGTCGAACCCGCCCGGATGCGGTGCGGGCTCGAGCAGGTTATGGACCTGGTAGCGCACCGGCTTGCGCAGCGGCTCGACCGCTCGCCAGCCGTCGGCACACTCCTCGAACCATTTGATCATCTGGTTGATGCCGAGCCCGCGCTGCACTTCGAACTGGGTGTAGCTCCCGCTCCGCGCGCGATCGATGCAGGCGTTCGACACGTCGGTCCCGAGGATGTCGATGGTCCACCCGATCCACTTCTCGGGCTCCTCGGCGAACAGCATCGAGAGCGAATAGACTTCCTGGCCGGTCGAGCAGCCCGCGGACCAGATCCGGATCCGGCGATTCTTCTGCCGCCGCACGTGCAGCTCGGGCAAAGCATAGCGCGCCAGCAGATCGAACGGCGCGCGGTCGCGAAAGAAATAGGTTTCGTTGTTCAGCAGGGCCTCCACGACTTGCTGGGACAGGCTCGGTTCGCGGCCCATGACGAGGATGGTGATCAGCTCGTCGAGGGTCGCGATCCCGCGCTCCCGGAGCAGGGCCGAAAGCGCGGTCTCGATCCGCCATCGGCGGCTCATCGTCAGCTGCTGCCCGGTCCGCGCCTCGAGCAACCCGGCCAGGATTCGACTGCTGCTGTCGCTGATTTGCACGCTTACGGCCCCTCCGTCCGCGAGGCGATCCGGCGCGCGAGCTTGTCCGGCGGCAAAGCCGCGCAGGCAAGCCCCGCCTCGAGCACGGCGCGCGGCATGCCCCACACGGCGCAGCTGGCTTCGTCCTGGGCGAGGACCGAGCCGCCGTTGGCGACCAGCCGGGCAGCGCCTTCGACCCCGTCGCGGCCCATTCCGGTCAGGATCACTCCGACCGCGCGCGCGCCGTACGCGGCGCCGATCGAGGCGAACATCGGGTCGACCGAGGGCATGCAGCCGCTCGGCGTCGGCCCGCGCAACAGGCGCGCGACCGGGACCTCGTCCGAATGGTCGACGGTCAGATGGGCATCGCCGGGCGCCAGCAGGATCCGGTCGGGGAGCAGCGGCATGCCGTCCTCGGCCACCAGCGCCTCGCGATTGGTCATCGCCCGAAGCTGGCGAGCGAACACCGGCATGAACGGCTCGGGCAGATGCTGGGTGATCAGGATCGGCACCCCAATCCGCTTCGGCAGCGATTGGAACAGCGCGCCGATCGCGTGGATGCCGCCGGTCGAAGCGCCGATCGCGAGAATGTCGATCGGGTCACTCGGCATCGCGCGAAGCGGCGCCTGGAGCCCGAACTCGGCGCGCGAGGCGAATGCCGTCTGGCTTTCAGCATAGCCGAGCGCCTTCAATTTCGCGACGAGGATCTCCGAAAAGCGTCCGTTGAACCGCCCGGTGCCGGGCTTGGGCAAGGTATCCGCGGCGCCGAGGGCGAGCGCGGCGACGGTCTCTTCGGCGCCGTCTTCGGCCAGCGACGACACGATCATCACCTTGGCGCCCGCGCCGGCGCCGATGATCCGCGGAATCGACTTCAGGCCGCCGGCGCCCGGCATTTCGAGATCGAGGATGACGATATCGACGCGGACTTCGTGAAGCGCGTCGATGGCGTCCTCGGCGGTGCCAGCGACGGCC
The DNA here is from genome assembly GCA_035637935.1 of Sphingomicrobium sp. Taxonomy (GTDB): domain Bacteria; phylum Pseudomonadota; class Alphaproteobacteria; order Sphingomonadales; family Sphingomonadaceae; genus Sphingomicrobium. The sequence goes on along the minus strand of DASRAY010000020.1, from coordinate 6,047 downwards.
GCGATCTCGAATGCGGAATCGGCCTCCACCATGCGCGACAGCACCGCCCGGGCGACCATCGAATCATCGACGATCATCAACCGGATCCGGCGACGGGTCGGTCGGGGCGCTTGGTGGCGGTCCCGCGATCTGGCGAGCGCCCGCTCCATGTCGGGCTCAGGCGACGCCGACGAGCTGCAATTTGATGTGAAGCGTCTCGCGGTCGAATGGCTTCATCACATATTCGTCGGCGCCCGCTTCGAGCGCGGCGCGGATGTGGGCCATGTCATTCTCGGTCGTGCAAAACACCACCTTGGGCTGGTCGGAATGGCCGCGCTGGCGGAGCAGCTTGAGGAATTCCATCCCGCTCATGACCGGCATGTTCCAGTCGAGCAGGACGACGTCGGGCATTTTCGCCTCGCAGCGGGTCAGGGCCTCCTGGCCGTCGCCGGCTTCCTCGACCTCGAACTCGAGCGTTTCCAGGATGTGCCGCGCCACTTTGCGGATCACCTTGGAATCATCGACGATCAAACAGCTCTTCATGCTCGGCTTTCCCGTTTTCTTGCGCGTTTCTCTTACTGCCGAAGGGTAACGAAGCTCTTAAGCTGCCTGGCGCTCGACGCCGGCGATCAGCGCTGCGACATCGGCCAGCAGCAGCGGTCCGGCTTCGGTTTCGACCATACCCTGCGCGACCCGCTCCCAGCCGGCGCCCATGGCGGCGCGCACCGGGGCCGGGTCCGACAAGGCTTCCACCACGTCTTCGACCAGGTCGACGATCAGCGCATAATGATGCCCGTCGAGCTCGACCACCGCCGCCTCGCGGATCCCGTCGGAGCAATCGGTCGCGCCGAGCTCGAGGGAGCGCATGCAGTCGATCACGGTCAGGACTCGGCTGCGCAGCGCGGACAGGCCGGCAACATGGGGCGCAGCGCGCGGCACCGGGATCAGCGTGTCGAGCTCGACCACCGATTCGACCGACGCCGCGGGCAGCGCGACGCGCTCGCCAGCGATCGTCACGACCAGCAGAAGCTCGTTCATTTGCCCCTCCCGGCGGACTTGAGCGCCATCAGCAGCCCGGCGCGGTCATAGCGATAGATGCTGTCGTCCTTCTTCCCGGTCGGCTCGGCCTCGGCACGAAGCCAGATCGTGCGGGCCGCTTCGTCGACCGGGGCGCCCTGGGAAGCGATGACCAGGTCGGCCTCGCCCTCATCGCCGTCGCCGATCACGCGATAGCCGGCCGCCTCGACGATCGGGCGCAGCATGTTCTGCATCCACGGATCGTCGCCGGGCAGGCGGCAGACGAGCGCTTCGGCTGGGCGCGCCGCCGACCCGCCGTGATTGGCGAACAGCCAATGGGCGTCGAGCACTTCGGCCGGCTCGCCGCCGATCAGTGAAACGCCGCTGACCTCGCCCGCGCAATCGGCGTGGATCACGTCGTGTTCGATCGCGGCGAAGTCGATCACTTCCCGGAAGGCGTAGGCGATCTCGCGGGTGCCGTCGTTCAGGCGGAACAGGCGCAGCCTGTCGCCACCAAGCTCGTTCGGCTGCGCTCCGGCGAGCGGCAGGATGGCGTCACCGAGCTGGACGCGAAGCTGTCCGGCGGCCTTGCGGACCGCCTCGACGGGAACCTCCTCGATCCGATCGACCACGGCGAGCCGCAGCGCGCGGCGGCCGCCGTCGAGACCGCGGAACAGCAGAACCGGCACGGCCTTCGACGCCGCGGCGGCCGGGCCTTCGGCGATTCGGGCGGCACGCTCCTGCGCCTCGAGCTTCACCCCGCCGACCTGGGCCAGCCCCGCCGGGTCGAACAGCAGGATCGGGCTGCCGTCGTCCGCCAGCGTGGTCCCGGCATAAAGGCCGGTCGCCATGACCGCCGGCGCGGCGGGCTTCACCACCAGCTCCTCATGGTCGTGGATGCGATCGACCGACAAGGCGTAGACGTCGCCGCCGGCCGGGCGCAGCACGATCAAGGTCCGGTCCTGCTCGGCCGCGTCGCTGGTGATGCCGAGGATGGCGGCGAGCGAGACCTCCGGAACGCGGCGCCCGCGGATGGTCGCGACGCCCGCGCCGCCGAGATGCTCGAGCGTGACCGATTCCCCGGTGGCCCGGACGATCTCCTCGATCGCCGACCTCGGAATCGCGAAATTCTGCCCGGCGACGGAAACGGTCAGCGCCGGGATGATGGTCAGGGTCAGGGGGACGCGGAGGGTCATTCGGGTGCCCTGCCCCGGCGTGCTGTCGACCTCGACGATCCCGCCGATCCGCTCGACGTTCGAGCGAACGACATCCATGCCGACGCCGCGGCCGGAGATCGCGGTGACCTGCTTGGCGGTCGACAGCCCGGCCTCGAAGATCAAGGCGAGCTGCTCGCGCGGGCCAAGCTGGGCGGCCTCGGCCTTGTCGAGAACCCCGTTGGCGACGGCCTTTTCGACCAGCTTCCGGCCGTCGATTCCGCGGCCGTCATCCTGGATGTCGATCAGGATCTGGTTGCCCGACTGGCGCGCCGACACGCACAGCACGCCGATCTCGCGCTTGCCGGCCTTGAGGCGTTCGGCCGGGGTTTCGATCCCGTGATCGACCGCGTTGCGGATGATGTGGGTCAGCGGGTCGCGGATCATCTCGATCATCTCGCGATCGAGCTCGACGTCCCCGCCCTCGATGTCGACCAGGACCTGCTTGCCGAGCTCGGCCGACAGGTCGCGGACCATCCGCGGCAGTGCGACGAACAGATTCTCGATGCGCTGCATGCGGGTCCGGGTGATCGCGTCGCGCATCTCGGCGATGATCGCCGACAGTCGCTCGAACGCCCCGTCGACTGCGACCTCGGTCGCCGACACGCGCAGGCGGCGGGCGAGTTCGTTGCGCGCCAGTACCATGTCGGAGACGGTGCTCATCACGCGGTCGAGCAGTTCGACCGACAGGCGGATCGTGCGCGGCGCAGCAGCGGCTTTGCCCTGCCCGTCGCCAAGGGCGGCCGCGACCGGCGCCGCGTGGCTCTCCGCGCCCGGCGAGAGCGCGTCGATCAGCGCGCTGTCGTCGCCGGCCGGCATGTCTTCGCCGGCGTCAATGGCGGCGATCATCTCGCTGATCTTGTCGATGATCGCGAGCACGGCGCTGACCAGCGCGCCGTCGGGGTGGCGCCGGCCGGCGCGAACGTCGGCCAGCGCGTCCTCGGCGGCGTGGCTCAGCGCTTCGAGCCGCGGGAAATCGAAGAAGCCGCAATTGCCTTTGACCGTGTGGACGAAGCGGAAAATGCTATCGAGCCGAGCGCGGTCATCGGGCTGCGTCTCCCAGGCGACGATCTCCCCGCCCAGGGCTTCGAGCATGTCCCGACATTCGGCTACGAAATCCGCGATCAGGTCGTCCATCGGCGCGCGTTATCCCCCGGCTCTCGGGCCGCTTATGCCGGGCAGGAGTTAACGCGCCGTTATCCCAAAATCCGGCTAGCTCCGCGGGAGAGTCACTCCGATCAGCAGGACCTCGTCCGACGGGTCCGACAGGCGGATCGTCCCACCGGCCTCGGCGGCGAGACTGTGAGCGAGCCAGGCGCCGGCGGCGCGCGGCTCGACCGTGCCGCCGCTGCTCCCCGTGCCGAGCGTCTCGCGCAGCGTCGGGTCAAGCAGAATCCGCGGGCCCTCGGCGCGGATCACCAGCTCGAGCGCGCCGTCGGCCTGCTCCGCGCCGACGTCGAGCCGGCCGCCGCGGACCAACGCGTCGCCGGCGAGCAACGCGAGGTTGAGCAAGAGCTTCACCGCACCCTTCGGTAGCTTGTCGCCTTCGATCATCCAGCCGAGCTCGATCCGCCGCTCGGCCCCGAACACGCCGTCGAGCGCCGCTCGCGCCTCGTCGGTCGCGACCGCCTCGCCGAACCCGCCTCCCGCCCCGAAAGCCAGGCGGAAGAATTTGAGCTTGTTGGCCGAAGCGCGGGCGCTGTCGGCCAAGAGCTCGAGGCATTTCTCGCGCATGTCCGGGTCGGTTTCGTCGGCGAGCAGCTCGATCCCGTTGTTGAGCGCCCCGACCGGCGACATCAGGTCATGGCACAGGCGCGAGCAAAGCAAACTGGCGAGATCAACCGCGTTCATGCCGCGGTTGATGGTCGAGAGTTTGAGGTGGCGCAAGCTCAGCGCATTGAACCGTAGCGGTCGAAAACCCATATTTCAGATAGATGGGGGGAATTCAGACGATCGAGGTCCGCCTGGAGCCCGCCCATGCCGGCTGGCGGCTCGACCGTGCGCTCGCCGCGAGCATTCCCACCTTGTCGCGCGAACGGCTCAAGAGCTTGATCCGCAGCGGCGCAGTGGACTCCGGCGGGACGCTCCTGCGCGACCCTGCCCTCAAGGTCCGCGGCACCGAGAATCTGCAACTTGCGGTTCCCGAGCCAGAGCCGGCGCATAACGAGCCGCAGGACATCCCGCTGCGCGTGGTGTTCGAGGACGAGCATCTCCTGGTCGTCGACAAGCCCGCGGGGCTCGTCGTCCACCCGGCGGCCGGCAACCGCGACGGCACGCTGGTCAACGCCTTGCTCCATCATTGCGGCGGCAGCCTGTCGGGCATCGGCGGGGTGGCCCGGCCCGGGATCGTCCACCGCATCGACAAGGACACCTCCGGACTGCTCGTCGTCGCCAAGACCGACGTTGCGCACGAAGGCCTGGCCAGGCAGTTCGCGGCGCACAGCATCGAACGGCGCTATCTCGCCATCGTTTCGGGCGTGCCCAGGACGGCTGACGGGACGGTCGATGCGCCGCTCGCGCGCTCGGCGGCCAACCGCAAGAAGATCGCGATCGTCGCGGGCGGCCGCGGCAAACGCGCGGTCACCCACTGGCGGCGTGTGAGCGTGCTTAGGGACGCGGCCCTGGTCGAGTGCCGGCTCGAGACCGGCCGGACCCACCAGGTACGGGTCCACATGGCGTCGATCGGCCACCCGCTGGTCGGCGACCCGGTCTACGGTCGCGCGGGAAAGACGCATGGCAAATTACTGAAAGATCTTCAATTTCATCGGCAAGCGCTGCATGCAGCGGAGCTTGGCTTCACCCACCCGGTGACGAAGCACCAGCTGTCGTTCGCGAGCGCCATGCCGGCCGACATGCAGCAACTGTTCAAGGCACTTGGTGTATCGGGATTAACCGGCTAGGGCGGCCCGCCGCCCTCGCCACAACGGAGAAGACGACAGGAATGGCTACTCAAAAAGGGATCGTCTCGCTCCCCGCGTCCGGTGGGGAGGCCGGACTCAACCGCTATCTCGCCGAGATCAAGAAATTCCCGATCCTCTCGCCGGAGGAGGAATATATGTTCGCCAAGCGGTGGCGCGAGCATGGCGACACCGACGCGGCCGCCAAGCTGGTCAATTCGCACCTCCGCCTCGTGGCCAAGATCGCCATGGGCTATCGCGGCTACGGCCTCCCGGTCAGCGAGCTGATCAGCGAGGGCAATATCGGGCTGATGCAGGGCGTGAAGAAATTCGAGCCCGACCGCGGCTTCCGCCTCGCCACCTACGCCATGTGGTGGATCCGCGCCTCGATCCAGGAATTCATCCTGCGCTCGTGGAGCCTGGTGAAGATGGGCACCACCGCTGCCCAGAAGAAATTGTTCTTCAACCTGCGGCGGATGAAGAATCAGATCGAGGCGTTCGAAGAGGGCGACCTCAAACCCGCGGACGTCACCAAGATCGCCACCGACCTCGGCGTGACCGAGGAAGAGGTCGTGTCGATGAACCGCCGCATGGCGATGGGCGGCGACACCAGCCTCAACGCCCCGCTCAAGGGCGACGAGGGCGCCGAAAACCAGTGGCAGGACTTCCTGGTCGATTCGGGGCCGCTTCAGGACGAGGTGATCGCCGAGGATCAGGAGAGCCGGGTCCGGCACGATTTGCTGGTGGCCGCGCTCGAATCCTTGAACGACCGTGAGAAGCACATCCTGATGGAGCGGCGGCTGACCGACGAGCCCAAGACGCTCGAGGAACTCTCGCAGGTCTACGGCGTCAGCCGCGAACGCATCCGCCAGATCGAGGTGCGCGCGTTCGAGAAGCTCCAGTCGGCGCTGCTGCGGCTCGCCGGCGAGCGGAGATTGCT
>DASRAY010000019.1:0-14684 GCA_035637935.1 Sphingomicrobium sp. | reverse complement strand
ACAAAGTCCAGCGCCAGGTCGACCCGTTCATCATCTACGGCATCGACGCCGCCGGCCAGGCGATCGAGGACGCCGGCCTGACCGATATGGATGAAGCGACGCGTTTCCGCGCGGGCGTCTCGATCGGCTCGGGCATCGGTGGCCTGCCCGGGATCGAGAAGGAAAGCGTCAACCTTTACCAGAACGGGCCGGGGCGGGTCAGCCCGCATTTCGTCCACGGCCGGCTGATCAACCTAATCTCCGGCCAGGTGTCGATCAAATACGGGCTGATGGGGCCGAACCATGCGGTGGTCACGGCTTGCTCGACCGGCGCCCATTCGATCGGCGACGCGGCACGGATGATCGCCATGGACGATGCCGACATCATGCTCGCCGGCGGCGCCGAAGCGACGGTTTGCCCGATCGGCATCGCCGGCTTCGCCCAGGCGCGTGCGCTCAGCACCAATTTCAACGACCAGCCGGAGAGAGCGAGCCGGCCCTACGACAAGGACCGCGACGGCTTCGTCATGGGCGAAGGGGCGGGCGTGGTCGTGCTCGAGGAATATGAACACGCCAAGGCGCGCGGCGCGAAAATCTACGCCGAGGTGATCGGCTACGGCCTCTCGGGCGACGCTTATCACGTGACCGCGCCGCACCCCGAGGGCTCCGGCGCCTATCGCTCGATGGCAATGGCGCTGAAGAAGTCCGGCCTGCAGCCGTCGGACATCGATTACATCAACGCCCATGGTACCTCGACTCCGCTCGGCGACGAGCTCGAGCTGGGCGCGGTGCGCCGCCTGTTCGGCAACGCCATCGGTTCGCTGTCGATGAGCTCGACCAAGTCGGCGATCGGCCACCTGCTCGGCGGCGCCGGGGCGGTTGAAAGCATCTTCTGCATCCTCGCGCTCCGCGACCAGATCGTTCCGCCGACGCTCAACCTCGACAATCCGAGCGAGGGCACCGAGGGCGTCGACCTGGTGCCGCACAAGGCCAAGGAGCGCACCGTCCGAGCCGTGCTCAACAACAGCTTCGGTTTCGGCGGGACCAATGCGTCGCTGATCATGAAGGCCGTGTGAGGCGAGGGTGCCTGGCCGGCGCCGGCGGGCTCCTGCTCGCCGCGCTGGTGACGATCTGGCTCCTGTGGTGGGCGCCCGGCCCGAAGCCCGGACCGCATGACGTGTTGATCCCGGAAGGCGCGAGCCTCGGCTCGGCCGCGCGACTGCTCGAGAAGCAGGGCGCGATCCCGGGCACCGCCCGGACCTATTATGTGATGGCCCGGCTGTTCGGCTCGAGCGACCCGATCCAGGCCGGCGAGTTCGCGATTCCCAAGGGGATGGGCGGGGCCGCGATCCTCGACCTGCTGCAGCATGGCCACCCGACCCAGCGGCTGGTGACCGTCGTCCCGGGCATGCCGGCGATCATCGTCACCGAGCGGCTCGCGGCGAACCCCTATCTGGCCGGGCCGCAGCCGCCGATCGCCGAAGGGTCGGTGCTGCCCGACAGCTACGGCTATCAGCGCGGGGACAGCCGCGCGGCGATCGTCCGGCGCATGCAGGCGGCGATGACCGCCACGCTCGATGCGTTGTGGGCGGAGCGCAGCACCGACTGCCCGATCGCGACCAAGGAGCAGGCGGTGACCCTCGCCTCGATCGTTGAAAAGGAGACCGGCAAGGCGAGCGAGCGGCCGCTCATCGCCGGAGTCTATTGCAACCGCCTGCGGATGGGCATGAAGCTCGATGCCGATCCCACGGTCATCTATCCGATCACCAAGGGCAAGCCGCTCGGCCGGCGAATCCTGAAGTCGGAGCTGCGCGCCGACAACGGCTACAACACCTATCGCCGCAGCGGGCTTCCGGAGGGGCCGATCGCCAATCCCGGCAAGGCCGCGATCACCGCCGTTCTTCATCCCGCGCCGACCAAGGCGCTGTACTTCGTCGCCGACGGGACCGGCGGCCACGTGTTCGCGGAGACCCTCGCCGAGCACGAAGCCAATCGGAAGAAGTGGTATGCCATCCGCCACGCCCGCGGAGAGATGTGACGGTCGTCAGGTCAGGCGGGACCCACCGCCTCCGACCGCACATAGCCGACCCGGCGGTCGGCGCCGGCGTAGCCCCAGGCCCAGCCGAGCGTGTCGTCGAGCATCGAGAACGGCTCGCCGGCCTGCAGCGGGCGGACGACCTCGGCGTCGTCGCCGGGCGCGGCGCGCAGCTCGGTCGCGGCCGCGATCGCGCGGTCGAGCGGCTCGGCATAATGCGAGGCGATCACCCGCTGCGCGAGCGCGACGTCGGCGAGGTCCTTGCGGTAGGCGTTACGCGCGGGGTCGGGCGGATCCGACGGTCCGGAGAGGGAAAAGCCGTCAGCGGTGGGCGTAGGCGTGCGCCTGGCCGATGACCGGCCGGTGCGCGGCGCTGCTGTTGTCCCCCTCGCGGAGGTTGCGCTTGAAGCCTTCAAGAAATTCCGCCCCATTGTTGGTCCGGACGACGAACACGTTGCGTCGGTCGTCCTGGTCCCGCTCGCGCCGCAGATAGCCGAGCGCGCCGAGCGTGTTCAAGGCGCGCGTCACGACCGGCTTGGATACGCCGAGCACCCGGGCAAGGCCGCGCACGGTGTGCGGCCCGGGGGTCAGATAGACGAGCATCAGCAGCGCCATCTGCCGATTGGTCAGGTCGGGCTCGCCCGAGCGGACATAGGCGATCAACGCCCGCATCCAGCTGGTCAGCGATACCTCGCCCATGCTGCCAGTCTCCGTCCCAAGGCCGCGTAACGTCCAAGTAAACCGGCAGGGACGCGAATTGTTGCAGTCGAGAAACAGGAAAGGCCCGGATTCGCGGCGAATTGCCGGTTCAGATCCGTGGATAACGCCGACGCAGCGCCTCGAACACCGCGCGGAGGCCGAGCGCCTCGCCGCCCTTGGGCCGGCCCGGCTTGGCCGGGTCGCGCCAGGCATAAGTGTCGAGATGCGCCCAGGCGATTGCGTCGGGGACGAAGCGCTTCAGGAACATCGCGGCGGTGATGCAGCCGGCCATCGGCGAGCTCGAGGCATTGGCGAAGTCGGCGATGTCGCTTTTCAGGAGGTCGTCGTAGGCATCCCACAGCGGCATGCGCCACAGCGGGTCCTCAACGTCGCGGGCGGCGGATTCGAGGTCGGCGGCGAGGTCGTCGCGATTGGCGAAGGTCGCCGGAAGGTCCGGCCCGAGCGCGATCCGCGCCGCGCCGGTCAGGGTCGCGAAATCGACGACCAGCTCTGGCTTGCTCTCGACCGCCTTGGCCAAGGCATCGGCGAGGATCAGCCGCCCCTCGGCGTCGGTGTTGTCGATCTCGACGGTGAGGCCCAGCCTCGACTTCACGATGTCGCCTGGGCGGTAGGCGGCGCCGGAGACCGCATTCTCGACTGCCGGGATGAGCAAATGCAGGCGGACCGGGAGCTTGGCCAGGGTCACCAGCCGCACCAGCGCGAGCGCATGGGCCGCGCCGCCCATGTCCTTCTTCATCAGCCGCATGCCCGAGGCCGACTTGATATCGAGCCCGCCGCTGTCGAAGCACACGCCCTTGCCGACGACCGCGATCCGCGGATGGCGGGTTTCGCCCCATTCGAGCTCGAGCAGGCGCGGCGCGCGCTCCGGCGTCGCTCCCTGGCCGACCGCGGCGATCAGCGGATAGCCCTTGGCCAGCTCGTCGCCGGACGTGACCTTGAGCTTTGCCCCGGAGCGGTTGGCTTCGGCGCGAACCGCTTGCTCAATCTCGTCCGGGCCGAGATCGCCGGCGGGCGTGTTGACGAGGTCGCGGACGAGGACGGTCGCCTCTGCCAGGCGCACGACGTCGTCGAGCTTCGCCGCCTCGCCGGTGGCCAGCACCCGCGCCCCGCGCTCGGCCTCGTCCGGCTTGGAGCGATAGGAATCGAAGCGGTGCTGGGCGAGCAGCCAGCCGAGCATCGCCTTGCCCGGCTCGCCCGCGGCGAGCTTGTACGTCCCCTCGGGCAGGCTCTCGGCGAGCTTCGCCAGGCACCAGGGGGAGAGCTCGGCGGCGTTCTTGACCGCGCTCACCACCTCGAAGTCGTTGCCCCGCGGCAGCAGCGCGAAGGCGAAGCCCTTCTTGCCGTCGAAGCGATGGGCGGCGAGCAGCGCGCGATCCTCTTGCCCGCGGCCCTTGAGCCAGCCGTCGAAACTGCCCTTGTCGACGAGGTGGATCGGGCGGGCCTTCTGCCCGCGGTCGGCGACGAGGAGGGTGGCGAAGTCGGTCATGCGCGGGGGTCTAGGGATGCGCCGGAATCATCGCAATCATCGTCATGCCGGGTTTGACCCGGCACCTGCCGGTCTTCGCCGTCCCACCCAAAGCGGACGTGGGCGAAGCGCCGAGGGCTCACTCCCCCGGATTGACCAGGAACTGCTCGATCCGGCCGGACGCGCCGGGTTCGTAGAAGGTCGAGAGGTCGAGGGTGCGGCCGGGATATTTGACGGTGTAGCCCTGGATGACGAAGCCGCCGCGCAGCACCGGCTTGCCGGCGGGCTCGAACGCGGTCGGCTCGCCCAAAGGCGCGAGGCTCGAGTGGAAGTCGGCGATCGCCTGGGGGGTGAAATAATAATTGGCGTTCGCCGTCAGCAGGGCGCGATCGAGCGCGCCGGCCCGGAGCTGGTCGAAGACCGTCCGGGCGCGCGCCGCCTGGGCGGCGGCGATGGCGTCCTGCGGAGCGGCCGGGGGCGGCGGCAGGACGACCGCAGCGATGTCGCGCGCGATCCGCGTGTAGGCGCCCGACGACCATGTATTCGTCAGCACCACGACCGCGGCGCGCTCGGCCGGCCACACGCTGTTCGACGACAGGAAGCCGACCGCCTCGCCGGTGTGGCGGACGACCTTGCGGCCGGCGACCGTGCGGATGCCGACGCCGAGGCCGTAGCCTGGGTCGCTGCCGTCGTTGAGCTTGACGGTCGTTTCCTGCACCGCCCAGTCGTCAGCGGGGATCAGCGAGCGGTTGATCCGCGCGATGTCCCACTTGGCGAGGTCCTCGGCGGTCATCGACAGCTCGCCCGCCCCATAGAGCCAGCCGCGCGCCGGCGGGGTCACCTGGCGCACCGGGCCGAGCGCATAGCGGCCGTAGCCCGCGGGGAAGGCCGGCGTGTTGGTGTCGTCCTGGTCGCGGACGCTGGTCATCCCCAGCGGCTTGAAGATCCTGCGCGTGAGGTAGGTCACCAGCGGCTGGCCGCTGACCTTCTCGGCGATCATCCCGGCGACGACATAGCCGGTGTTCGAATATTGCCACTGGTGGCCGGGCGCGAAGTCGAGCGGCTTTTTGGCCCAGATGTCGACGATGCCCTGCGGCGTGGTCGGCCGCGACATCGCCTCGAAACTATAGTCCTGCGGCCAGAAATCCTGGATGCCCGAGGTGTGGTTGAGCAATTGGCGCAGCGTGATTCGGTCGCCGCCGCTGATCCCGGGGAGATGTTTGGCGACCGGGTCGTCGAGGCTGAGCTTGCCCTCGTCCTCGAGCAGCAGCAGCGCCATCGCCGTGAACTGCTTGGAATTGGACGCGACCTGATAGGGCAGGGCCGGGGTCGCGGGCAGGCCGGTGTTGGCCGTGCCATAGGCCTTGGTGAGGACGATCTGACCGTCGCGGACGATGGCGATCGAGGCCGAGGGGACCTGGTCGGAGGCGAGGGCGGTGGTGACGATCCGGTCGATTGCCGCGGTTTCCGCCGGGGTGAGCGGCTGGGCGGTCGCGGGGACGGCGAGGAGCGCGAGGAGCGCGAGGGTGAGTTTGAGCATTTGGCGAGCGTAGCGGCGGCTGTTCACCTGTCGAGTCCACCATCACTGCGTCATCCCGGCCTTGAGCCGGGATCCGCCTTTCTTAGCGGCTGAAGTCAGGCGGATGCCGGATCAAGTCCGGCATGACGGTATTTTGCCTTGAGCGGGCGTTCAAATTTGCCTTTGTGCCGTCCGTGGATTCTGACTGGCAACCGTGCGTCCACATGCTCGCCCGAGCCTCTCACAGCACGCTCTACACAGGCGTCACCTCCAGGCTCCTTGGACGAATCTACCAGCACCGGGAAGGGCTCGTGCGGGGTTTCACGAAACGATACGGCATCAAGCGGCTTGTGTGGTTCGAAATGCATGAAACCATGGAGTCGGCGATCATTCGGGAAAGCGAATCAAGCGATGGCGTCGTGCATGGAAATACGATCTGATTCATTCGATCAACCCGACATGGCGCGATCTGGCGGAGGATTTCGGATTCCCTCCGCTGCCGCTGAAGTGAAGGCGGGTCCCGGCTCAAGGCCGGGATGACGAAATGAGACGCAGCGAACTACTCTATCCCCGCCTCATATTCTGGGCCGCGGCGGCGTTTGCGTTCGTGATGGCGGTGATCCCGCACCCGCCGCACCTGCCGGGCGAACCCAATGACAAGGTCCAGCATATCGCGGCGTTCGCGACGCTCGGGTTGCTCGGGGCCTGGGCCTATGCCCGGGCCGCGCTGGTCCGGCTGGCGATCGGCCTGTCGCTGTTCGGGGCGCTGATCGAGGTCGTTCAGGCAATCCCGGCGCTGCACCGCGACAGCGACGTGCTCGACTGGCTCGCGGACACGGCCGCGTGCGGCGTCGTTCTGCTGCTCGTCCACTGGCGCCGGAGCCGGCGCTAGCTGCTATTTATGCATCTGCCCGCGGATCGCCCCGGCCGGGAAGTCCGCATTGTGGACGTTCACATAATATTGGTCGGGGTGCTGGATGATGTCCATCAGCAGTGCCTGGTCGACCGGCTGGGTGGTCGACGTGCAGCCCTTCAGCGCGACGTTATTGGCCTCGAAGAAGGTCACCAGGATCGGCCCGTTGACCTTGACCGGCGCCTTGTGGATGTGGCCGCGGGTCGGCGCGGCGATGTTGTTGACGGTGATGTCCCAGCAAACGCGCTGCTGGCCCGGGTTGATGGTCACCTGCGCCGTGCCGGTGCCGTCGGGGTCGCCGGCGCCGCCGTTGGGATTGGCCGCGTTGACCTCGTTCTGGCCGCTCAGCGCGATGGTGAACTTGCGCCCGCCCTGCGGCGGCGGCGGCGAAGCGATCGCGGTGCCGACGACCGCGCTCGCGGCGATAGCCGACATGATCAGTTGGAGCTTGGGTGCCATGGCGTGCCTCCCTGTTTCCCGCCCCGGCGGCGCGCCATCGCATCAGCGCACCGGAATCCTGTCAGTGGGGGCAAGAGGCGGTTTGGTTCACCGTCCGGGGACGAGCTCGCCTAGACCCGGCTGATGGTGCCGGTCGAGGTGGCCACCCGCAGGCCCATCTTGCGCACGGTGAGGTCGGTCCGCGCGCTGGCCCCGCCGGGCAGCGGCGTGACCCATTGCTCGATCGCGAGATTGCCCTTCATGCGGAACTTGAAGCGGTAGCTGCCGCCGACTTGTCTGACGCTGACCGGGCCGACGGCTTCGGTCATCGTCCCGGCGTAGCGGCCGGGCGCGACCTGCCGGACCAGCCAGCGGCGCTGCGTCGGAGGCTTGCCCTCGTCATAGATCTGCTGGACCAGCGCCAGCGAGCCGTCGGGCAGGATCTGCCCGCTGCCCAGGGTGCGTGATCGATAGGGCCGCTTCATCATCACCCGGACCACGCTCAGCATCTCGGTGTGGCCTTCGAAGAAGCGCAGCGGCTGGCGGATGACGACGGCGTCGGCCGAAGCCGGCAGGAGGAGGACGGCGGCGAGCGCGGCGGCGAGGGCGTTTCGGCCCGCCGCGGGCCGATTCCAGTCGATCATTCGCGCTCAACGCCGAGGACGCGGAAACTGTCCAACGGCTGTTGGGGCCAGCCCATCGCGGCGCTCAAGCGGCGATCAGCGCGCCGCGATAGGCCGGATCCTCGAGCGTCCGCCCGGCGCCGAGCGCGACGCATTCGAGCGGGTTGTCGGCGACGCGCACCGGCAGCCCCGTCTCGTCGGCCAGCACCGGCCCGATCTCGCGCAGCAGCGAGCTGCCGCCGGTCATGGTGATGCCCTGGTCGATCACGTCCGCGGCAATCTCCGGCTGGGTGTTCTCGAGCGCTGCCCGGACGACCTCGAGGATCCGGCTGACCGGCTCGGACAAGGCCTCGGCGACCTGGGCCTGGTTGAGCTCGATCTCGCTCGGCACCCCGCGACTGACGTCGCGGCCGCGGACCGAGGCGGTGAGCCCGACACCGTCGGCCGGCGCCCGCGCCGTGCCGATCTCGAGCTTCACCCGCTCGGCCGTGCCCTCGCCGATCAGCAGGTTGAAGTTGCGCCGGACGTAGGCGGCGATCGACTCGTCCATGCGGTCGCCGCCGACGCGGGTCGAGCGGCAGAAGGCGAGGCCCTGGAGCGAAATCACCCCGACCTCGGTGGTGCCGCCGCCGATGTCGACGACCATCGAGCCGATCGGCTCCGTGACCGGCAGCCCGGCGCCGATCGCCGCCGCCATCGGCTCCTCGATCAGTGACACCCGGTCGGCGCCGGCGTTGGTGACCGCGTCGCGGATCGCGCGCCGCTCGACCGAGGTCGCGCCCGACGGGATGCAGATCACCACCTCCGGCCCGCGCGAGAAGCGGCTCGGCCCGCCGTGGGCCTTCCTGATGAAATGCTTGATCATCTCCTCGGCGACCTCGAGGTCGGCGATCACTCCGCTGCGCAGCGGGCGGATGGTTTTGATGTTATCCGGCGTCTTGCCCATCATCAGCTTGGCGTCGTCGCCGACCGCGCGGACCCGGCGGACGCCGTTGACGAACTCCATCGCCACCACCGAGGGCTCGCTGGCGACGATACCCGAGCCGTGGACGTAGACCACGGTGTTGGCGGTGCCGAGGTCGATCGCGATGCCGCGCGAATTGAAATTGAACAGACGGGGGAACGCCACTGGGCAAGAGCTTTCGGTGGTGGGCGGAAACCCCTTCCTATGCCCGCGCCGCCAAACCGCACGGTATTTGTTCCGCCGCTTCCGTAAGCCGTTGGAATAACGGGGTGAGGCGAGTTCAGGCAGGCACGCCGTAAAGGTCGTGCTCGTCCGAATCCTCGATCGTCACCCGGACAATGTCGCCCGGCTTGAGCCCGCCCGCGTCGCGGAGGTGGACCTCGCCGTCGATCTCGGGTGCGTCGGCCTTGGATCGGCCGGTGGCGCCGACGGCGTGATGGTGCGCTGGGTGGGGGGCGTCGAGGTGGGCGTTGAACTGCCCCCTCTCCCCGCTCGCCTGCGGCGAGTCGCCCTCTCCCCCTGAAGGGGGCGAGGGGAGATCATCGACGCGGTCGATGAGGACGTCGATGGTGGTGCCGACCTTGGCCGCGAGCTTCTCGGCGCTGATGCGAGCGGACAGCGCCATGACCGCATCGAACCGTTCCTGCTTCACGTCGTCGGGGACCGGGTCGGGCAAAGCGTTGGCGGTCGCGCCCTCGACCGGCTCGAACTTGAACGCGCCGACCCGGTCGAGCTGCGCGTCCTCGAGCCAGTTCAGCAGATAGTCGAAATCCGCATCGGTCTCGCCGGGGAAGCCGACGACGAAGCTCGAGCGGATCGCGAGGTCGGGGACGAGCGCGCGCCACGCGCGGATCCGCTCGAGCACCTTGGCGTCGTTGGCCGGGCGGCGCATAGCGCGCAGCACCTTCGGCGAGGCATGCTGGAAGGGGATGTCGAGATAGGGGAGGACCAGCCCCTCGGCCATCAGCGGGATGACGTTGTCGACGTGGGGGTAGGGATAGACGTAATGGAGCCGGACCCAGGCGCCCAGTTTGCCGAGCTCGCGGGCGAGGTCGGTCATGTGGGCGCGGACTTCGCCGCCGCCCTTCAGCGGGTAGCTCGCATGGCGCAGGTCGACGCCGTAAGCCGAGGTGTCCTGGCTGATCACCAGCAGCTCCCTCGTACCGGCGGCGATGAGCTTTTCGGCCTCGCGCAGGATGGCGTCGGGGCGGCGGCTGGTGAGGTCGCCGCGGATGCTCGGGATGATGCAGAAGGCGCAGCGGTGGTTGCAGCCTTCCGAGATCTTCACATAGCTGTAGTGGCGCGGAGTGAGCTTGAGCCCGGCCTCGGGCACCAGGTCGATGAACGGCGAGGGGATGGGCGGAGCCGCCTCGTGGACCGCGGCGACCACTTCCTCATATTGCTGCGGGCCGGTGACCGCGAGCACGTCGGGGAAGCGGGCGCGGATGACCTCGGCTTCCCTGCCCATGCAGCCGGTGACGACCACCCGGCCGTTCTCGGCGATCGCTTCGCCGATCGCCTCGAGGCTCTCCTCCTTGGCGCTGTCGAGGAAGCCGCAGGTGTTGACCAGCACGACGTCGGCGCCGGCATAGTCGCGCGACATGGCGTAGCCGTCGGCGCGGAGCTTGGTCATGATCCGCTCGCTGTCGACCAACGCCTTGGGACAGCCGAGCGAGACCAGCCCGACGCGCGGGGGCTTGGGGAGCGTTGTGACGTTCATCGGAAGGCGCGGGCCAATATAGGGATTCTGCGGCGAAAACTAGGCTTAACCCTGTCCCTCGGGAGAGGGGCGACTCAGTGAAGCTCAGCGGGGGGGTGAGGTCGACCTCACCCTTCCGCCGCTTCGCGGCTCCCTCCCCTCTCCCCCGGGAGAGGGGTAGAAGCGTGCAATTGCCGCCGCTATGGCGCCCGCAAACCTCAACGGAGCTTCTGAACCCCCATGCGCATTGCGATGATCGGCACCGGCTATGTCGGTTTGGTGTCGGGCGCCTGTTTCGCCGACTTCGGCCACCAGGTCGCCTGCGTCGACAAGGATGAGGCGAAGATCGACGGCCTCAACGCCGGCGTGATGCCGATCTGGGAGCCGGGTCTCGAGGCCCTGGTCAAGGCCAATGTCGAGCGCGGCCGACTCACCTTCACCACCGACCTCGCCAAGGGCGTCGCGCCGGCCGAAGCGGTGTTCATCGCCGTCGGCACGCCGGCGCGGCGCGGCGACGGCCACGCTGATCTGACCTACGTGTTCGACGCGGTGCGCGAGCTGGCCAAGGCGATCCGGCCCGGAACTGTCGTCGTCACCAAGTCGACCGTCCCGGTCGGGACCGGCGACGAGATCGCGAGGATTCTCGCCGAGGAGGGCGCGGAAAGGATTTCGGTCGCGTCCAACCCTGAGTTCCTGCGCGAGGGCGCCGCAATCCGCGACTTCAAGATTCCCGACCGGATCGTGGTCGGCGCCGACGATGAGAAAGCGCGCGACGTGCTGCGCGAGATTTACCGGCCGCTGTTCCTCAACCAGGCGCCGATCCTGTTCACCGGCCGGCGCACCGCCGAGCTCACCAAATATGCGGCCAACGCCTTTCTCGCGACCAAGATCAGCTTCATCAACGAGATTGCCGACCTGTGCGAAGCGGTCGACGCCGACGTCCAGGACGTCGCCCGCGGCATCGGCCTCGACAACCGCATCGGCCCCAAGTTCCTGCACGCGGGCCCGGGCTACGGCGGAAGCTGCTTCCCCAAGGACACGCTGGCTCTCCTCCAGACGGCCGAGCTGGCCGGGGTCGAGCAGCAGATCGTGTCGGCGGTGGTCAAGGTGAACGACGAGCGCAAGGAGGCGATGGCCGAGCGGGTCGAGCGGGCGCTCGGCGGCGATATTTCGGGCAAGCGGATCGCCGTGCTCGGGCTGGCCTTCAAGCCCAACACCGACGACATGCGCGAGGCGCCGTCGATCCCGCTGGTCAAGCGGCTGGTCGAGCGCGGCGCCGAGGTCACCGCGTTCGATCCGGTGGCCCAGCACCAGGCCGAGCCGCTGTTCAGCGGGATCGGCTATGCGACCGACGCCTATGCCGCGGCCGAGGGCGCGGACGCGGTGGTGATCGTCACCGAATGGGACGAGTTCCGCGCGCTCGACCTCGAGACGCTGGCGGCGCGGATGCGGGGCAAGGCGCTGGTCGACCTGCGCAACGTCTGGGACCCGCACGAGGCGGAGCGCGCGGGGTTGAGCTATTTCGGCGTGGGCCGCGGAAGGCCTCCCGCCTGACCGGGTTTCCCGTCCGAACCGGAGCGGAGTTGCATCCGAAACGGCAGTGAGCGCGTATAGGAGCCCCGATGAGTGATCCGCAACGTATCGTCGTGATCGGCCTCGGCTATGTCGGGCTGCCGCTGGCCGTCGCTCTGGCGCGCAAGTTCGCGGTCACCGGCCTCGACGTCGACCAGGCGCGGATCGCCGAGCTGGAGCGCGGCCACGACCGGACCCGCGAAGTGGATTCGGCCGAGCTGCAAGCAACGACGCTGACGCTGACCGCCGCGGCGGACGACTGCGCCGGCGCTGACCTCTATATCGTCACCGTCCCGACCCCGGTCGACGAGAACAAGGTGCCCGACCTCGGCGCGGTGCTCGCCGCGACGCGCACGCTCGCCAAGCTAATCGATCCCCCGCGCCGGCCGACGATCGTCTACGAGAGCACCGTCTACCCCGGCGTGACCGAGGACATATGCGGGCCCGAGATCGAGCGCGTCGCGGGGCTGACGCGCGGCCGCGACTTCCGCCTCGGCTATTCGCCGGAACGGATCAACCCGGGCGACCGCGAGCATACGATCGAGCGGATCACGAAGGTGGTTGCCGGCGAGGATGCGGAGGTCGTCGAGCAGCTCGCGGCGGTCTACGGCGCGGTGACCAGCGGTGGCGTGTTCCGCGCCGCCTCGATCAAGGCTGCGGAGGCGGCCAAGGCGATCGAGAACGCCCAGCGCGACATCAACATCGCCTTCATGAACGAGGTCGCGCAGATTTTCGCCAAGGTCGACCTGTCGGTGTGGGACGTGCTCGCCGCGGCGCGGACCAAGTGGAATTTCCTCAATTTCGAGCCGGGGCTGGTCGGCGGCCACTGCATCGGCGTCGACCCTTATTACCTCAGCCACCTCGCCCAGACGCTCGGCCACAAGCCGCAGGTGATCCTTGCCGGCCGCGAGACCAACGACGGGATGGGCGGGTGGATCGCCGACGTGCTCCACGACCGACGCCCGAAAGCGGGGCGTGCGCTCGTTCTCGGGCTGACCTTCAAGGAGAATGTCCCCGACCTCAGGAACAGCCGCACGGTCGACCTCGTCCGCCGGCTGCAGTGGCTCGGCCATGACGTCGCCGTGGCCGATCCGCTGGCCGACCGGGATGAGGTCGGCCGCGAATATGGGCTGGAGCTGACCGAGCTGGATGGCGCGCGTTACGACCTCGTCGTCGGAGCGGTGCCGCATCGCGAGTATCGCGACCTTAGCGACGAGCGAATTGCGGCCCTGGTCGCGGCCGGCGGGACGCTCGCCGACCTCAAGGGCGTGTGGCGCGACCGCACGATCGCGCCCGGGATCGATCGCTGGTCGCTATGAAACACGAGCGCCTCGCCCGGGTCGGCCACGGCTCGCTGCTGGTCCGCAAGCGGTTCCAGTTCGCCGGCGCGCTGGTGGTCGGGGCGCTGGTGCCGTGGCTGGCGCGCGGCCCGCTGCTGCCCGGCTACCTGATAGAGGCGGCGAGCATCAACACCGTGATCGCCAACGCGGTGGCCATCGTCATCGCCTTCTGGATGCGGCTGTCGATCGAGACCTATCCCGGGATTCGTCGCAGCTATGTGATCTTCCCGTCGGCGCTGACCGGGCACGGCCTCACCATCCTCTATTTCGTGCTGACGCGCTTCCCGTACGACCGCGTTGGCTTGTTGGCCGGGTTCCTGCTCCACGTCTTCTGGCTGTACCTGCTGTACGTATACGCCGAGCGCGGCATTCGGCGCCGCTTTGCGGTCGTTCCGTTCGGCGAGATCAGCAATCTGACCCGCATCCCGGGGGTCGACTGGAAGCTGCTGACCCGGCCGCGACTGCACGATACTCGCAACTGCCAGGCGATCGTCGCCGATTTCTCCGAGGATTTGCCCGATGAATGGGAGGCGTTCCTGGCCGACGCGGCGCTAGCCGGACGGATGGTCTACCAGGTCAAGCAATTGTCGGAATCGCTGACCGGGCGGGTCGAGATCGAGCATCTGTCGGAGAACAGCTTCGGTTCGCTGCTCCCGGCGCGCGGCTATTTTCACCTGAAGGGGCTGATCGATTTCCTGTTCGCGGTCGCGATCCTGCCCGTTGCGCTGCCGGTGATGGCCGGCTGCGCGCTTGCCATCCTGACCGACAGCAAGGGCAGCGTGCTGTTCCGCCAGAAGCGCGTCGGCCACGCCGGCAAGCCGATCACCGTTTACAAGTTCCGGACCATGCGCCCGGTCGAGGACGAGGCGGAGGATCAGGACGAGCGGGCGGCGGCGATGACCCGGGACGACGACGACCGCATCACCAGCGTCGGGCGCGTGCTGCGCAACCTCCGGCTCGACGAGCTGCCGCAGATCATCAACATCCTCAAATGGCAGATGAGCTGGATCGGCCCGCGGCCCGAGGCGCAGGTGCTGTCGGTATGGTACACCAGCGAAATCCCGTTCTACCGCTACCGCCACGTGGTGAAGCCGGGCATTTCGGGCTGGGCGCAGGTCAACCAGGGCCATGTCGCCGAGGTCGAGGACGTCCACCGCAAGCTCTATTACGACTTCTACTACATCAAATATTTCTCGCCCTGGCTCGACCTCTTGATCCTGTTCCGGACGGTGAAGACGATGTTGACGGGGTGGGGCGCGCGTTAGGGAACGACCGCCGCCGCGCTTCGAGATTCTATTTGTCGTCCCCCGAGCCGGATAGGAGCGCATCCTGGTCGATAATGATCCGGCCGGCGCGCATGCTTGGGCTGAGCTCGAAATTGTCCGGAAGCCTGAACCGCTCACTCTTGGTCACGACA
>DASRAY010000018.1:0-7438 GCA_035637935.1 Sphingomicrobium sp. | reverse complement strand
GCAGCCAGCTCCAGGTCGACGCCACCGGCGGCGGCGACGCGTTCGTCACGATCGGCAATGTCAGCGGCAGCGGCAATGTTACTATCCGCTACCAGTCGGGCGGGGCGCCGACCGACCTTAGCGTCGCCCGCTCGGCGGGGCAGGAGTCGGCGGTGGTCTCCAAGACGGCGATCGAGGGGGATGCGAGCGCGGCCCATGCGCTCGTGCTCGACGGCTGGCACGCCGGCGCCGCGCTCCACGACTCGCTCGGCCTCGACCCGATCGCGCCGCATTTCGACCTGCCCGGGATCATCTAAGAGAGCGGGATCACTCCGACACCAGGGTCGCGGGCCCGAGCTCCGCGATCCTGGTCGATCCCGTCAGCGCCATCGCGACCCGCATCTCGGCCTCGATCAGCGCGAGGACATGGGCGACCCCCTGTTCGCCGGCGGCGGCAAGGGCGTAGGCCCAGGCGCGGCCGAGGAGCACGAAGTCGGCACCGAGCGCGAGCATTCGCACCACGTCGAGGCCCGAGCGCACCCCGCCGTCGACCAGCACCGGGATTCGCCCGCCGACCGCATCGGCGATGTGCGGAAGGGCCTGGGCGGTGGAGCTCACGCCGTCGAGCTGGCGCCCGCCGTGGTTCGATACGACCACCCCGTCCACACCGTTGGCGAGGCATTCGCGGGCGTCGTCGGGATCGAGGATGCCCTTGATCACCAGCGGGCCTTTCCATTGCTCGCGGACCCACGCGACGTCCTGCCACGTGACGCTGGCATCGAAGTTGCGCGCCACCCAGCCCATGAGGTCGGCGAGCACCGCGTTGGAGCCGAGCAAGGGTTCGAGGTTGCCCATGGTCATCGGACGCCCGCGCACGGCCACGTCCCACGCCCAATCCGGTCGCCGCAGGACCTGCCACGCCCGGGCGCCGGGGCCGCGCAGGGATCCCGACAGGCCGGCGCGATAGTCGCGATAGCGCGTGCCGGGCACGGCCAGGTCGACGGTCAGCAGCAGGGCGCCGCAGCCGGCGTCCCCCGCGCGGGCGATCATGTCGGCGACGAAGCCGCGATCCTTGACGATGTAGAGCTGGAACCACAGCGGCCCCGCGCGCGCGACTTCCGCGATCGAGCAGGCACTCAGCGTCGAAAGCGTGAACGGGACGTTGGCCGCGGCGGCGGCCCTCGCCGCCTGGACTTCGCCCCGGCGGGCATAGAGGCCGGACAGGCCGACGGGCCCCAGGCCCACCGGCATGGCCCGGCGCTGGCCGAACAGCTCGGTCGCAAGGTCGAGCGCGGAAACGTCGCGGAGCACGCGCTGGCGCAGCGCGACCGACTGCAAATCCGCCACGTTCCGACGCAACGTCACCTCGTCGTACGAGCCGCCGTCGAGATATTCGAACAGGAAATGCGGCAGCCGCGCCTGCGCGAGCGCGCGATAGTCGCCGACCGATGCCGCCTTCCTCATTGCCGCACGAATTGCAGTCCCGGCGGATAACCGCAAGCGCGAGGCGCAGCGGCGTTAGCATCTTCCAACCGCCGCCCGTCGCGCCCATATGCGCGCCGCAAGCACGGAGGACCCGATGGTCGAACAGCAGCGCATGGACATCGCGAAGATCGCACCGGAGGCCTATCGGCACCTCCTTCAGCTCGAAGGCGTGATCGCCGGCAAGCTCGACCGCAAGCTGTTCCACCTGCTCAAGCTGCGCGCATCGCAGATTAACGGCTGCGCCTTCTGCATCGGCATGCACAGCGATGAGGCGCTGCGCGACGGCGATACGCCGGAACGGCTGCTGCTGCTCGACGCGTGGCAGGAAAGCTCCGCCTTCAGCGAGAAGGAGCAAGCGGCGCTGTTATGGATCGAGGAGCTGACGCTGATCGCCGACAGCCATGCCAGCAAGGACGCGTTCGACGGGTTGAAGCGCTTCTTCTCCGACGAGGAAATCGCCTATCTCACGCTGACCGGGGCGGCGATCAACGCCTGGAACCGGATCGCGATCGCCTCGCGCGGCCAGTACGACCGGGCGATGTTCCACAAAGGCGAAAAGGTCGCCGAGCCGGCTTAACTCGCGAAGGCGGGGTCGAGGCGGTAGGCCTTGCGCTTGAGCGCCGGCCAGGCGAGCAGGTTGGCGGCGAGCGCGACTCCGACCTGGCCCTGCTGCGCGGTGACCTCGGGCGCGCCCTGCGGCGGGTTGCTGACGTTCTCGCCGGCGGACAGGGCCATGATCTGCGCCTGGCAGGCGCGCTCGACGAAATAGAGCCGGACGAAGCATTCGCCGACGTTCTTGCCGACCGCGAGCGTGCCGTGGTTGCGCAGGATCATCGCATTTTTTTCGCCCAGGTCGGCCACCAGCCGCTCGCGCTCGTCGAGGTCGACCGCGACCCCTTCATAATCATGGAAGGCGAGGTCGCCGCGGACCAGCATCGCGGTCTGGGTCAACGGCAGCAGCCCGTCGTTGTGCGCCGACACCGCCTGGCCCGCCGGCGTGTGCAGGTGCATCACCGCGTGCGCGTCCTCGCGCGCCATATGGATCGCGCTGTGGATGGTGAAGCCGGCGGGATTGGTGATGAACGGCGTCGGCTCGACCGGATTGCCGTCGACGTCGACCTTGATCAGCGAGCTCGCCGTCACTTCCTCGAACATCAGATTGTAGGGATTGAGCAGGAAGTGATGCTCGGGCCCGGGGATCCGCGCCGACAAATGGGTGAAGATGAGGTCGTCCCAGCCGTAGTGGGCCACCATCCGGTAGGCGCAGGCGAGATCGACCCGGATCGCCCATTCCTCCTCGCTGACCTTGTCCTTCATCGGCGGGATGGCGATCGACTCGAGCGGCTGCTCGCCCAACCCGCGGCTGATCGCATCGACTCGGTTCATTGCGGTTGCTCCTGCCGGTCGGGATGTGCGGCGGCGAAGGCGTGGAGCTTATTCGCGTTTTCGTCCGCGCGCAGCAAGGTCGGATACTCGTCGAGCGAAACGTCGTAGCGCCGCGCATTGTAGAGCTGGGGCACGAGGCAGACGTCGGCGATGGTCGGCTGGTCGCCGAACAGGAACCGCCCGGCGCCCGGTTTGGCGAGCGCTTCGAGCGCCGGCAGCCCCTCGCGGATCCAGTGCATGTACCAGGTGTCGCGCTCGGCCTGCGGCAGGCCGAGCTCGGTCGACAGATATTTGAGCACGCGCAGGTTGTTGAGCGGGTGAATGTCGCAGGCGATGGTCAGCGCCATCGCCCGCACGTGCGCTCCATCAAGCGGATCGCGCGGGATCAGTGGCGGGTCGGGCAGCGTCAGGTCGAGATAGGTGATGATCGCGAGGCTTTGGGTCAGCCGGTGCCCGTCGATCTCGAGCATCGGCACCAGGCCCTGCGGGTTCAATGCGCGATAATCGTCCGCCTGCTGCTCGCTGTGCAGCAGGTTGACCGGCCGGCTGTCGTACTCAACACCTTTCAAATTGAGCGCGATCCGCACGCGATAGGCGGCGGAGGAGCGGTAATAATCGTAGAGGATCGCGCGGCTCATGGCGTTGCTAGTTAACCTGCGGCGGTGAACGGCGCCACTACCTCGGGCGGGATGCGGATCGGCCGCCCGGACGCCTTGTCGATGATCGCCCAGTCGGTGCGCGACCGCACCCGCGGCTTGCCGTCCGCGCCGACGAACTCGATGTGGCGGTCGAACCTCGCGCCCTTGAGATTGTCGCCGACCCAGGTCCGCGCAGTGATCCGCTCGCCCTCCAGCACCGCGCGGAGATAGTCGATCTCGTGGCGCACCACGACCCAGAAGTAAGCGTCCTGATGCTCGGCATCGGCGACGCTGCGCCAATGCGCGACCGCGACCTGCTCCATCCACTGCACCCAGACGGCGTTGTTGACATGGCCGAGCTCATCGATGTGCTCCGGGGCGGCGGTGAACGTTATTTCGAAGATTGGGCGCGTCACCGTTTCCCGGTCTCTGTCAGGATGAAGGCATAGGTTTCGGCGACCTCGGTGAGCCCGTCCCAGCGGCCCGACTTGCCGCCGTGGCCGGCGCCCATGTTGATCTTGAGCAGCAGCAAATTGGTGTCGGTCTTGGTCGCGCGCAGCCTGGCGGCCCATTTGGCCGGTTCCCAATAAGTCACCCGCGGATCGGTCAGGCCGCCGGTGATCAGCAGCGGCGGATAATCCTGCGCCTTGACGTTGTCGTAGGGCGAATAGGTTCGCAGGTAGTCGAACACCGCCTTGTCGGTGATCGGATTGCCCCATTCGGGCCATTCGCCGGGGGTCAGCGGCAGCGTGTCGTCGAGCATGGTGTTGACGACGTCGACGAACGGCACGTCGCCGACTACCGCGCCCCACAACTCGGGATTGCTGTTGGCCACCGCGCCGACCAGCTCGCCGCCCGCCGAGCGGCCGTTGATCGCGATCTTGCCGGCGGAGGTGAACCGCGCCTCGATCAGCCCCTTCGCGACGTCGACGAAATCGTTGAACGTGTTGGTCCGCTTGTCGAGCTTGCCGTCGAGGAACCATTGGTGGCCGAGGTCGTCGCCGCCGCGGATATGGGCGATGGCGCAGGCCCAGCCGCGGTCGAGCAGGCTGATCCGGTTCGAGTTGAACGCCGGCGGGATGGCGATCCCGTAAGCGCCGTAGCCGTACAGGAACAGTTTCCCGGTGCCGTCTTTCGCAAACCCCTTCTTGTAGACCACCGAAACCGGCACCTTCGCGCCGTCGCGCGCCTCAACCATCAGCCGCTCGGTCGCATATTGCGACGCGTCGTAGCCCGACGGGATCTCCTGGACCTTGCGCACCTCGAGCGCGCCGCTCGCCGGGTGATAGTCGTAGGTGGTCATCGGCGTGACCATCGACGAGTAGCCGAGGCGGTAGGTCTCGGGCGCATAGTCGGGATTGCCGTGGAAGAAGGCGGTGTAGCTCGCCTCGGCGAAGGGAATGCGCGCTTCCTCGCCGGAATAAGTGCGCAGCGTGAGCTGATCGAGCCCGTCGACCCGGCTGCTGATCGCGAGATGATCGCGGTAGGCGCTCGCCCCGGTCAGATAGACGCGGTCCGAGCCCGCCACCACCGTCCGCCACTCCTCCGGCGTCGCCGGGTCGGCCTCGGCGAGGCGGAAATTCACATGATCGTCGTTGGTATGGATCCAGAGACGCCCGTGCGCCGCATCGACATGATATTCGCGGTTGGGCTGGCGCCGGGAAATCAGCGTCAGCGGCCGGGTCGGGTCGTCCGCGCCGACGAACCGCACCTCGCTGGTCGCATTGTCGCCGGTCGAGACGATGATCAGGCTCTTGTCGGTGGTCTTGCCGACGCCGACGCTGAAGCCGAGTTCCTCGGTTTCTTCGTAGAGCGTGATGTCGTCCGACCGCGGCTGCCGGAGCCGGTGGAAGCGAGCGCGGTAGCTGCGCCAATGCTCGTTGACCTCGGTGAAAACGATCCCGTCCGAGCTGCTGGTCCACACCGGCTGGCCGATCCCGACCTCGGTCACGGTTTCCAGGTCCGCGCCCGTCGCCAGGTCACGGATCCTGAGCTGGAACCGCTCCGAGCCATTGTCGTCGACCAGGATCGCGGCGAGCCGCGCGTCCGGGCTGATCTCCAGCGCACCGAGCCGGAAATAGTCCTTGCCCTCGGCCTCGACCGGCTCGTCGAAGATGATCTGGTCAGCGCCGCCGGCGACCGGCTTGCGGTACCAGGTCCGGTATTGCGCTCCCGGCTTGAACGCCCACCAGTAGAGCCAGTCGCCGTCCTTGAGCGGGACCGAGCTGTCGTCCTCCTTGATGCGGCCCTTCATCTCCTCGAACAGCTGGTCGATCAGCGCCTGGTGTTGCCCCGCCCAGCCCTGGAAATAGTCATTTTCGGCATGCAGGTAGGCGAGCACGTCCGGGTCATCGACCTCGGGATATTTGGGGTCGCGCAGCCAGTGCCACGGATCCTCGATCGTCACCCCGTGCACTTCATAGCTGTAGGGCCGCTGTTCGGCGGTCGGCGGAGTTGGCAGAGCGGTCGGCTTGTCCATGGCCGCGCTCTTAGCGCGGTGACCGTCCACGGGAAGCAAAAGCTTGCGAAGAGATGCCGCGCTATGGCCGGGCTATTCGCGCTCCTTGCGCCAGGCCGTGAGGGCTTTCGAGCGATCGACCAGGGCGGAAACCTCTCGCGCGTCCAGTTCGCTGTCGAAGCTGAGGCCGATGACTCCGGCGTTCCGCCACCGGACGACCGCCGAACGGCCGAGGGTTCCGCAGTCCAGGATCACCGCCGTTCCGGTCGGCAGGCCGATCGGGCAATCCAGCTTTGCACCGCCGGCCGACAGGTCGAGAATCTGGACGGAATGCCGTTCGCCGTCGGCCTGAAGGAAGGCCGGCAACGCCACCTCGACCCGCGGATAGGCGCGCCGATCCGCAAATGGCGTGTTGTCAGGGGTGGGAACGGAGCTTGCCATATGTCGCCGGTGGCACGGCTTAGCATGGGGGTGCTGCCAGAGTGTAAACGCCGACGGCGGTTCCAGCGCGCCCCGCCACGCAACGCATGCTGGCTCTTTAACAAAGGCGACTCAGGGACTAGCTGACACGCGAGGGAGTTAGCTCATGTCCAGTTACGCCGATCGCCTCCAAGCCCTGCGCGAACAGCTCAAGGCCAGTTCGCTCGACGGCTTCGTCGTGCCGCTGACCGACGAGCATATGAGCGAATATGTCGGCAGCTACGCCCAGCGGCTCGCCTGGCTGACCGGCTTCCAGGGCTCGGCCGGCTCCGCGGTCGTCCTCCCCGAGGAAGCCGCGATCTTCGTCGACGGGCGCTACACGCTCCAGGTCCGCAGCCAGGTCAGCGCGACCGAATGGAGTTACCAGTCGGTGCCCGAGACCAGCACGACGCAATGGCTCGAAGAGCATGCGCCAAAGGGCGCGCGGATCGGCTACGACCCGTGGCTCCACACCCGCGACTGGGTGCGGAAGGCGAAAGACGCGCTCGCCAGCCGCGGCGCCGAGCTGGTCGCTGTCGAGCGCAACCCGATCGACGAGATCTGGACCGACCGCCCCGAGGCGTCGAAGGCCCATCTCGTCCTCCAGCCCGACGAACTTGCCGGCAAGTCGGCGGCCGAGAAACGCACCGAGATCGGCGACTGGCTGGCCAAGCATCATGCCGATGCCGCGGTCCTGTCCGCGCTCGATTCGATCGCCTGGGCGTTCAACATTCGCGGCCAGGACGTGACCCACACGCCGGTGGCGCTGGCCTATGCGCTGGTCCACGCCGACGGCACCGCCGACCTGTTCGTTGCGTCGGAGAAGATCGGGCCCGACGTCCGCCAGCATCTCGGCAACGGCGTCCGCCTGCATGAGCGGTCGGAGTTCGAAGGCGCCTTGTCGGACCTCAAAGGCAAGACGGTCGTCGTCGACCCCGAGCGGGCGGTCGCCGCGATCTTCGAGGCGCTCGAGAAAGCGGGCGCCAAGGTCGTGCCGATGCGCGACCCGGTCGTCCTGCCCAAGGCGATCAAG
>DASRAY010000017.1:0-3988 GCA_035637935.1 Sphingomicrobium sp. | reverse complement strand
TTGGTAAGGATCAGGCCCTCGGCCGAGACGAAGCTCGCGGAGCAGCCGCCGGTCAGGCGCACCGCCGATTGGCGCACCTTGTCGAGCCACGCCTGGTCCGGCGCCCAGCCGTAATCGGCCTGCATCTTCGCCGCCGGAAAGCCGTCGAAGGTCCACATGCCCTCGTCGGCGCGGGCGGCGGTGAACGGCAGCGCGGCGACGGCGGCGAAGGCGACGGCTTGCGAAAGGCGCATGTGACTCTCCCCGGGGATACGGCTTCAACCGTGCATGAAAAAAGGGCCGGCGCAAGGCCGGCCCTTCGGCGATCCGTGCCTGTGCCGGTCAGGCTGGGATGCGCTGAACCTGGACGCCGCGTTCCCTGTGCATCCGCATCCGCTCGTCGGGCGTCAGCTTGCCGTCGTGGTTGGCGTCGGCCGCGTCGAAATGCTGGAGGGCCGCGGCAGTCATCTCCTGCAGCGACACCCGGCCGTCATGATTTGCATCGGCCCGTTCGAACATCTCCTTGTGCATGCCCATGCCGAAACCGGAGCGGTGGAAGCGCATGACTTTCACGCCCGGAGCGCCGGGCTCGCCCCCGACCTCGACCGGGCCCTCGCCGTCGCGCATGACGAACACGCGGCTTTCGCGACGGATTTCGGGCTTGGCCGAGACGAACTCCTGGCGGCTGAGCGACCCGTCCTTGTTGGTGTCGAGCCTGTCGAACATCGCGCCGCGGTCCGGATGCGGAATATCGCGGTCGGCGAGGCGCCTGGTGAACTTCGGCCGGATTTCGCCGCCCATCGCCCGATGGGCGGCATCGGCTTCCTCGCGAGTCACCGATCCGTCCTTGTTGCCGTCGAGCTTCGCGAACATCTCGCGGACGTGCGCCACGACCTGGTCGCGGGTCTCGGTCTTCATCGGCATGCGATGCACGAAGGTCTGGATGTGCGGCACGGCACGCATCGGCTCGGTGCCCTGCGCGACCCCCGGCGGAGGCGGCGGCGCTGGCTGTGCGGCGAAGGCGGCCGTTGCGACGATGGCGGCGGTCGCGCCGCCAAGCAGAAACTTGTGCATGGATGTGCCCTCCCTGTCGAAGCTCGGGAGGGTAAGGCTGCGAAGCTGTATGTTGCTTGAATGTGCGACTGACGGCAGGAAAGGCGCCGGGAAGGGGAGGCGTGCGGCGGTGAGGGACGGGGCGGGACCGATCGAGCCGCGCGGCTGGTGGGAGTCGCACTGGCTGTGGCTCGCACTGATTCTAGGGTCGGCCGTGCCGCTCCTTTATCCGCCGGTCCCGCCGCTCGTCGACCTGCTCGGCCACATGGGGCGGTATCGGGTCGAGCTCGACCTCGGCAGCTCGCCCTCGCTCCAGCGCTATTACGATTTCCACTGGGCCCCGATCGGCAACCTCGGCGTCGACTTGCTGGTGCTGCCGCTCGGCCGGTGGGTCGGCCTCGAGCTCGCAGTCAAGCTGATCGTCCTCGTCATTCCGCCGCTGACCGTCGCCGGTTTCCTGTGGGTCGCGCGCGAGGTGCATCATCGCCTGCCGCCCACCGCCTTGTTCGCGATCCCCTTCGCTTACTCGCATCCCTTCATGTTCGGGTTCGTCAATTTCGCGCTGGCGATGGCGCTGGCCTTCCTCGCCTTCGGGCTGTGGCTGCGGCTGGCCCGCCTCGGCCGGCTGCGGCTGCGGGCGACGCTGTTCGTGCCGATCTCGGTCCTGGTGTTCTTCGCCCACACCTTCGGCTGGGGGACGCTCGGCCTCCTCTGCTTCTCGGCGGAAGCGGTGCGCCAGCACGATCGCGGGATCGGCTGGTTCCAGGCCGCCGTCCGGGCCGCGCTCCACGCCTCGGTAATGGCGCTGCCGATCGGCATCATGCTCGCGTGGCGGAGCGAGACCCACGGCGGGATGACTGCCGGCTGGTTCGAATTCTCGCTCAAGCTCAATTGGCTGATCTCGGCCTTGCGCGACCGCTGGCACTGGTTCGATGTCGCCGCGCTGGTCGTCGTCCTGGTCGTGATTGTCGAAGCGCGGCGGCGGAAGGAGCTGACCTTCTCGCGAAACCTCGCCTTTTCGGCGCTCGTCCTGGTCGCCGCCTTCCTGGTGATGCCATGGACGGTGTTCGGCTCCGCTTATGCCGATATGCGGCTGATTCCCTATGCCCTCGCGGTCGCCGTCCTCGCGATCCGCTTCCGGGACCGGACGAATCCACGCGTTGCCGGATGGTTCGCGGTCACCGGGCTGGCCTTCGTCCTGGTCCGGCTCGCGGGAACGACGGCAAGCCTGGCCATTGCGTCGAACGACCAGCAAGCGAAGCTCGCCGCGCTCGATCGCGTTCCGTTGGGCGCGCGCGTGGCAAGCGTGGCGGGAGTGCCGTGCGGCGGCTGGCCGCTCACCCGCGACACCCATCTCGGCGGGATGGTGATCGTCCGCCGTCAGGGGTTTTCCAACGACCAATGGTTGATCGAGGGCGCCAACCTGCTGACCCTCAAGTATCGGGAGGCGGGGAGGTTTGCCGCAGATCCGTCGCAGATCGTTCGCCCGGTCGGCTGCAACATTCGAAGCGTCTGGTCGATCGACGAGGCGCTGCGCTCCGTGCCGCGCGACCGCTTCGACTTCGTCTGGGTTATCGACCCGCCGCCGTTCGACACCCGGCTGACCGCGGGGATGCAGCCGGTCTGGCGCGGACAGGGGTCGATCCTCTATCGGGTGCAACCATGACTGCGCTGTCGATCGTCGTCCCCTGCTTCGATGAAGAAGCGTGCCTTCCGAAGCTGCACGAGCGGCTGTCCGCAGTCGCTCGCGAAACCGCGGGCGAGGACTATGAGATCGTGCTCGTCAACGACGGGTCGCGCGACGGCAGCTGGCCGATCATGCAGCGACTGGCGAGCAGTGATCCGCGGCTCGTCGCGATCAACCTGTCGCGCAACCACGGCCACCAACTGGCGCTGACCGCGGGGCTCGACCTGTGCCGCGGCGACGTCATCCTGGTCATCGACGCCGACCTCCAGGACCCGCCCGAGCTGCTGCCGGTCATGTTCGCGACCATGCGCCGCGAGGGCGCGGACGTAGTCTACGGAGTGCGCCAGAGCCGGGCCGGGGAAACGGCATTCAAGCGCGCGACCGCGCACGGTTTCTATCGGCTGCTGTCGCGCGCGACCGAGGTCGACATTCCGGTCGACGCCGGCGACTTCCGGCTGATCAGTCGTCGGGCGCTCGACGCCCTGCTCGCCATGCCCGAGCAGGCGCGGTTCATCCGCGGCATGGTCGCGTGGATCGGCTTCAAGCAGGTCCCGCTGCCCTATGCGCGCGAGGAGCGCTTCGCCGGCGAGACGAAATACCCATTGCGCAAGATGATCCGCTTCGCGTTCGACGCGCTGACCGGCTTCTCGTCGGCACCGCTCAAGCTTGCCAGTCACGCCGGCCTCTGGCTGTCGCTCGGCTCGGTCCTGATCGTGGCCTACATTCTCGTCGGCTGGCTGTCGGGCCGTTCGGTGCCGGGCTGGACCTCGCTGATGCTGGTCGTGGTCGTGCTCGGAGCGATCCAGATGTTCGTCCTCGCGCTGATGGGCGAATATCTCGGCCGGCTCTACAACCAGGCGAAGAACCGGCCGCTGTACATCGTCCAGGACATCGCCGGGCGCAGCGGCGGGCCGGCGGCGCGGCTCGGGGTCGTCGCCTCAGGCGTAGGTCCAGCGGCGGTGAAGGGCGAAGGTCAGGAGCGGCGTCAGGACGATGTTGGGGACGATCGGCCACCACGTCGGGCCGTCAAGCCGCTCGACTAAAAACCACACCCAGAAGCTGTTGAGCACGTAGCCAAAGGCGTTGACCGCGACGAACCGCGAGCCGATCCGCGCATGGTCATCGCGCTCGCCGTGCCCGCGGAAGCTGACCCAGCCATGCGCGAAATAGCCGACGATCACGCCGGTGATCCAGGCGATGGCGATCGCCAGCAGCGGCGACGTCAGCCGGCTTTCGGCGAGGCCGTAATAGATCGCCTGCCCTCCGATG
>DASRAY010000016.1:0-17007 GCA_035637935.1 Sphingomicrobium sp. | reverse complement strand
GTGGCGGCCGGTGACGAGGTCGATCGCGACCATGTCCGGAACGAGCGTGATGTTCGGATGCCTGGCGGCCGCGCTCGCGAGCGCCTGGCTGATCGCCCAGCCGGTCGCATCGGCGACGTGGACGATCCGGCGGTGGCTGTGACCGCCCTCGCGGGTCAGGTGCAGCGCATTGCCGTCGGTGGCGAACGGGACGCCGAGCTCGATCAGCCGCGAAATGGCGGCGGGTGCGCGTTCGACGACGTGTTCGACCACCTGGATGTCGTTGAGGCCGGCGCCGGCGATCATCGTGTCGTTGACGTGGGCTTCGAAGCTGTCGCCTTCTTCGAGCACCGCGGCGATTCCGCCCTGGGCCCGGGCCGAAGCGCTGTCGTCGAGCGCGCCCTTGGCGATGACCGCGACCTTATGCGTCTCGGCGAGGTTGAGCGCGGCGGTCAGCCCGGCCGCGCCCGAGCCGACGATGAGGACGTCGGCGGTGATGCTCACGCCGCTTCCTGCGCCGCCGCGGTGAGGCTCAAGAACACGTCCTCGAGGTCCGGGTCGCGGGTCGAGACGTCGACGATCGCGAGACCCTCGGCGGTGAGCGAGGCCAGCACCTGGCCGGCGTTGACCTTGTCCTTGCGGAAGGTGATCTCGAGCGTGCGCTCGTCGACCAGGGCGATATTCTCGAAGCAGGCGTTGGTCGGGACCGCGCCGATGTCGCGGTCGA
The DNA here is from genome assembly GCA_035637935.1 of Sphingomicrobium sp. Taxonomy (GTDB): domain Bacteria; phylum Pseudomonadota; class Alphaproteobacteria; order Sphingomonadales; family Sphingomonadaceae; genus Sphingomicrobium. Next base: position 16,301 of record DASRAY010000016.1, on the reverse strand, counting down.
AGGTGACGACGACCGCTTTCTCCTGCGCCTTGGCGACCAGCTCCCGCGTCGGCTCGTTGGCGATCACCCGGCCGTGGTGGATGATCGCGATCCGGTCGCACAGCTCCTCGGCTTCCTCGAGATAATGGGTGGTGAGGACGATGGTGACCCCGTCGGCGTTCAGCTTGCGGACATAGTCCCACAGCTGGCGGCGGAGCTCGACGTCGACCCCGGCGGTCGGCTCGTCGAGCACCAGGATCGGCGGCGAATGGACCATCGCCTTGGCGACCAGCAGGCGCCGCTTCATGCCGCCGGACAGGGTCCGCGAGTAAGCATGGGCCTTGTCGGTCAGGTGCATAGCCGCGAGCAGCTCGTCGCTTTTCCGCGCGGCGGGCGCGATGCCATAGAGGCCGGCCTGGATCTCGAGCGTCTCGCGCGGCGTGAAGAAGGGATCGAAGATGATCTCCTGCGGCACCACGCCGATCGAGCGCTTGGCGTTGCGCGGGTGCTGGTCGATGTCGAAGCCCCAGATATTCACCTCGCCGCCAGTCTTCACGACCAGGCCGGCGAGGATGTTGATCAGGGTCGACTTGCCCGCGCCGTTGGGCCCGAGCAGGCCGAAAATCTGCCCGCGCGGAACGTCGAAACTGACGCCGTCGAGCGCGCGCTTGCCGCCGGCGTAGGTCTTCGACAGGGATTCAATGCGGATCGCGGCGTCGTCCATGGCGACACGCGGCATAAGAGCGGTGACTAAAAGCGACAAGCGAAGAGGGTAAATCCGCCGTTTACCTTAACCCGAAGGGTGACTTTGAGGTTAACCCTGTACCGCCCGCGGCTGAATGAGCCGCCTTTTGTCCCCTCGCCTTCTGGCGCTGACGATGCTGCTTGCCCCGGCGGCGGGGCAAACCGCGCCCAGGGCCGCGGCGACTCCGGCCCAGGCGACCGGGACGTTGCTGTTCCCGCTTGAGATCGTGAAGAACCGCGACCTCGACTTCGGCAATGTCGGCACCACGGCCGCCGCCGGGACAGTCGTCATCAACCCCGAGACCGACACCATCTCCTCCACCGGGGGCGCGGTGCTGCTCGGCGGAGCGCCGCACGCGGCCCAGTTCACCGGCGCGGCCAAGGGCAACAACGTGGTCATCATCCGCATCCCGAAGCAGCCGGTAACGCTGACCCGGGTCGGCGGGACGCAGACGATGATCGCCGACAATTTCACGCTGCAGGGGCTCGACAAGCGCGCCGTCGCGGCTCGCGTCGCGTTCGATTTTCGGGTCGGGGCGACGCTGAACGTCAACGCCAACCAGGCCGAAGGGACCTACGTCGGGACGTTCGACGTCAGCATCCAATATCCCTGACGAATTTGGTAAAATTCCTGTGAACCGAAGGCGTTGAACCCGCGGTCAGACGTGCCGGGCATACTCCGGCGCATGATCCGACGCATGATCCTGATTGGAGCAGCGCTCGCTGCGGCGGCAGTGCCGGCCGCGGCCGCACCCGTTGCCGCGCCGATTCCGGCGCAGGGCAAGGCGCTGATCCTCGTCCCGCTGACCCTGACCAAGGTCGACGACCTCGATTTCGGCACCGTCGTCACCTCGCCGGTGTCCGGGATCGTCAGCATCAATCCGACGACCGGCGCGCGCGGCTTCGCCGGCGGCGCGACCGGGGTCGTGAGCGACGCCGGCCATCGCGCCTTGTTCGCCGGCGCCGGGACGCCGAGCCAGCAGGTCATCGTGTTCATCACCCCGCCGGCGGCTCTGACCAACGGCGCGGGCGACACCATTCCGGTGCTCGCGCTGACGCTCGACAATGGCGGCAACCCGATTCGCACGATCGACGCGACCCGCGCCTTCTTCGTCGGGGTCGGCGGAATCCTGCAGATCAACGCCGACCAGCCCGAGGGCGTCTACCAGGCGAGCTTCACCGTCACCGCCAACTATCTCTAAAGCGCAGCGCGCATTGAACGGCGCGGGCGCGGTTGCTACCTGACCGTCATGCCGCCGCCCCCGCCACCCGAGGTGTTCAAGGTCAAATCCAGCCGAGTCTATTGCGACGGCTCGGGCGAGGTCGACCCGGCGCTTGGTCACCCGCGCATCTACCTGCGCATCGACCCGGACGTCGGCTTCGTCGAGTGCGGCTATTGCGACCGCCGCTTCGTCCTTGAGGGGGGACCAGCCGACAGCCAGGCGGCATGACCGGCCCCGATCCGCGCCGATTCCTTTACCGCAGCCTCGACCCCGACGGCGCGCGCCGGCTCGCGGCGAAACATCTGTCGGGCTGCGATGACGGCGAATTGTTCCTGCAATATGCGGCGAGCGAGGCGTTCGGCTTCGACGACGGCCGGCTGAAGACCGCAGACTATCACACCAGCTCCGGCTTCGGCCTGCGCGGGGTCACCGGCGAAACCACCGCCTTCGCCCATGCCAACGAGATCAGCGAGGCGGCGATCGAGCGCGCGGCGTCGACCCTGAAGCTGCTCGACCCGCGCAAGGGCGAAGCGGCGCTGCCGCCGCCGCGGACCAACCAGGCGATGTACGGCTCGGACGACCCGCTCAGCCTCGTCCCGTTCGCCGAGAAGGTCGCGCTGTGCGAGCGGATCGACGCGGCGGCGCGGGCCCGCGACCCGCGCGTCGTCCAGGTCACCGTGGCGCTGGCAGCGAGCTGGAGCGTGGTCGACATCGTCCGGGCCGACGGCTTCGTCGCCTCGGACGTGCGGCCGCTGGTGCGGCTCGGCGTGCAAATCGTCGCCGAGCAGAACGGCCGGCGCGAGACGGGCTATCACGGGCTCGGCGGCCGCTACCTCTACGGCCGGCTGTTCGACGAGGCCGAGTGGAACCGGGCGATCGACCTCGCGCTCGCCCAGGCGCTGGTGAACCTCGACTCGGTTGCAGCGCCGGCCGGCGAGATGCCGGTGGTGATGGGCTCGGGCTGGGCCGGGGTGCTGCTCCACGAGGCGGTCGGCCACGGCCTCGAGGGCGACTTCAACCGCAAGGGCACGTCGGCCTTCTCCGGCCGGATCGGCGAACGGGTCGCAGCGCCCGGAGTCACCGTCATCGACGACGGCGCTATGGACCAGCGCCGCGGGTCGCTGACCATCGACGACGAAGGCACGCCGACCCAGCGCAACGTCCTCATCGAGGACGGAATCCTCAAGGGCTATCTGCAGGACCGGCTCAACGCGCGGCTGATGGGCATGGAGGCCACCGGCAACGGCCGGCGCGAGAGCTTCGCTCATGCCCCGATGCCGCGCATGACCAACACCTTCATGCTCGCCGGACGGGCCGAGCCGGACGAGCTGATCGGCCGGGTCAAGGACGGCATTTACGCGAAGAGCTTCGGCGGCGGCCAGGTCGACATCACCAGCGGCAAGTTCGTCTTTACCTGCACCGAGGCTTATCGCATCCGCGGCGGGAAGGTCGCGGAGCCGGTCAAGGGCGCGACCCTGATCGGCGACGGGCCGACGGTGCTGACCAAGGTCAGCGGCATCGGCAACGACCTCGCGCTCGACGAAGGCATCGGCATCTGCGGCAAGGCTGGTCAGAGCATCCCCGCCGGAGTCGGCCAGCCGACCCTGCTGATCGACGGCCTTACCGTCGGAGGCACCTCCGCGTGAGCGACTGGCGCTCGGACGTCCTCAAATTCTGGTTTGGGCTGAAATCGGAGCAATGGTGGACGGCCGATCCCGAGCTTGATCATCGGATTCGGCAGCTGTTCCTCAAGCTGTGGTCGGCGAAACGGCAGCTGCCGGTCGCGGCGTTCCTCAGCGACCCGCTGACCGCGGCGGCGGCCGTGATCCTGTTTGACCAGTTCCCGCGCAACATGTTTCGCGGGTCCGCCGAGCAATTCGCCACCGATCATCTCGCGCTCGCGATCGCCAAAGGCGCGCTCGACGCGGGTTATGACCAGGAGCTCGCGCACGACGAGCGCAAGTTCCTCTACATGCCGTTCGAGCACAGCGAGAATCTCGACGACCAGAACCGGGCGGTGCTGCTGTTCACGCGATTGGGCGACGACGAGCAGGTGCTCTACGCGAAGAAGCACCGGGACGTGATCGCGCGCTTCGGCCGCTTCCCCCATCGCAACGCGATGCTGGGGCGGGCGCCGCGGCCCGACGAGATCGCCGCCGGCGACGTGGTCCCCTGGTGAGCGGGCTGGTCGAGGCCGGCCGGTTCATGTGGGCCTATCAGGCCGAGCTTGCCCGCGCCTTCCTCGAAAGCCACGGACTTCATGCCGTGGTGTTCGACACGCAGAGCAATGCCTATTCGGACGGCGCCAGCGTCGGGGTGCGGGTCATGGTCCTCGATGAGGACGCGGACGAGGCCCGAAATCTCCTGCGGGAGTATGACCGCTAGAGCAGGTGCGCGATCGGGGTGACGTCGAAGCCGGCGGCGGTCACCTTCTCCGCGATCTCCTCCGCCGAAGCGCCGTCCTCGCGCATGGCGAGGGCCCAGGCTAAGGCCGAGCGATTCCCCGAACGGCAGAAGGCCAGCGTCTGGCCGTCGCCCGCCGCGTGCAGGGCGTCCCGCATCGCCGCGACGTCGGCCGGACCGATGCCGCGAATGATCGGGACGTGGCGGTAGGACATGCCCGCGGCCTCGGCCGCAGCTTCGATGTCGGCGGCGAGCGGCTGGCCCGGCTCCTCGCCGTCGGGCCGGTTGTTGACCACCATCGCTATGCCGCGCTCCGCCAGCCCGGCGATTTCCTCCGGGCGGAGCTGGCCGCTGACCGAGGTCCTGTCGTCGAGCCGGCGGATCATTGGCCTACCGGCCGCGCTCGGTCGGGTTCGCCGGGGCCGGCGGCGGCGCGGCCGTCGGTGCAGCGGCCGGAGCCGAAACGTTCGGCAGCCCGTAATAATCGATGTAAGGCTGGATGCTCGGGTCGTGGCCGGCAAACGCGCGGTACATGGCGGCATAATCCTCGGTGTTACCGCGCGACAGGACCATCTCGCGGAAACGCTGGCCGTTGGCCCGGGTCAGCCCGCCGTTCTGCTGGAACCAGGCGAACGCGTCCTGGCCGAGCATCCGGGTCCACGGATAAGCATAATAACCCGCCGAATAGCCGTTGCTCCAGATGTGCAGGAAGTAGCTCGAGCGATAGCGCGACGGGACGTCGGCGGTGTCGTAGCCGCTGTGCGCCAGCGAATCCGCCTCGAACCGGTCGACGTCCTGCAGCCCAGCGGTCGCGGGAAGCGAGTGCCAGTCGAGGTCGAGCCGCGCCGCCTCGAGCACCTCGCCGACTTCGTAACCCTGGTTGAAGGTCCGCGCCGCGAGAACCTTCTGGATCAGATCCTGCGGGATCGTCTGGCCGGTTTTGTAGTGGACGGCGTAGTGTGGCAGGATCTTCGGATCGAGCGCCCAATTCTCGTTGAACTGCGAGGGGAACTCGACGAAGTCGCGGGCGACGTTGGTCCCCGAGATGGTCGGATAGGTCTGCGCCGCGAACATTCCGTGCAGTGCGTGGCCGAACTCGTGGAACATCGTCGTCACGTCGTCCCAGCTGATCAGCGCCGGCTGGCCCGGCGCGGGCTTGGAGAAGTTCTCGACGTTGAATACCACGGGCTTGGTGCCGCGCAGGTACGACTGGTTGACGAGGTTGGACATCCACGCCCCGCCGTTCTTGTTGTCGCGCTTCCACGGGTCGATCATGAAGATCGCGAGCGGCTTGCCGTCGGCGTCGATGACGTCGAACACCCGCATGTCGGGACTCCACGTCGGGATGTCCTTGCGCTCCTTGAAGGTCAGTCCGTAGAGCTGGTTGGCGGCATAGAAGACGCCGTCCTCGAGTACCTTGTTGAACTCGAAATATTGCTTCAGCTGGTCGCTATCGATCGCATAGCGCTGCTTGCGGATCTGCTCGGCGTAAAAGTTCCAGTCGGCAGCGGTCGGCGTGAAGGCCGCGCCCTGCGACTTGGCGAGCGCGCGAATGTCCGACGCTTCCTGGCGCTGCTTGGCGGCGACCGCAGGAGCGAGCCGGTCGAGGAAACCGACCGCCGTCCCGCGGTTCTGCGCCATCTGGTCGTAAAGCGTGTAATCGGCCCAGTTCGCGTTGCCGAACAGGGCTGCTTTCTTGGCGCGCAGCTGGGCGATCTCGCGGATCAAATTGCGCGTGTCGTTGGCGTCGCCGCGCTCGGCCCGGTTGAGGCTCGCCTCGAGCAGCTTCTGCCGAGTCTCGTGGCTGGTCAGCGAGGCGAGCGCGGGCTGCTGGGTGGTGTTGATGAGCTGGAGGACGTAGCCGCCGACCTTGCGGTCCTTGGCCGCTTCCTGGGCCGCCGCGAGCTGCTGCTCGCTCAAGCCGGCGAGAGGCGCCGCGTCGTCGAAATGCAGGGCGCCGGCCTTGGCCGCGGCGAGCAGCTTCTGGCCGAACTGGGTCTGCAAAGCGCTGAGGCGCTGGTTGAAGGCCTTGAGCTGGGCCTGCTTGTCCGCCGGCAGCTCGGCTCCGGCATGGACGAACTGCTTGTAGTAGACGTCGAGCAGCTTGGCCTGCTCCGGGTTGAGGCCCAGCGACGCCTGCGTGTCGTGGAGGGTCTTCACCCGCTTGAACAGCTTGGCGTTGAGGAAGATGAAATCGTAGTGCGCCGCGAACAACGGCGCGGTCTTGGTGTCGGTCGCCTGCAACGTGTCGTTGGTGTTGGCGCCGTTGACCGCGCTGAACGCGAGGTTGGCCCGCTCGAGCAGCGCGCCCGAACGCTCCAGGGCCACCAGGGTGTTGGTGAAGTTCGGCGCGGCCGGGTTGTTGGCGATGGCCATCACCTCGCGCTTCTGCTCGGCCATCCCGGCGAGCAGCGCGGGCAGATAGTCCGCGTCGCGGATCTTCGAGAAATCCGGCGTGCCGAGCGGAAGGGTGCTCGGCTTCGCGAACGGATTGGAGGCCGACAAGGTCGCGGCGGCGCTCGCCTTGCGCGGGGCCGGAGCGGCCGTGGCGGAAGTGGCGATCGCGACCGCCGTGGTCGCGAGAAGCAGGTTGCGGATCATGGCTCTCCCCGAGTGATTCAAAAAGCGTTTGGGCCTCTCCAACCGCCGCGCGCCTTACGCAAGCCTGAATATCAGCCGTTGGTCGAAAGGGCGGCGAGCATCGCCGCTCCGTAGCGCTGGAGCTTGACCGCGCCGACCCCCTGCACGCGCGCCAACTCATTGAGATCACGCGGCTTCCTCTCGGCGATCTCGCGCAACGTCGAATCGTGGAAGATGACGTAGGGCGGCACTCCGGCCTCGGCCGCGAGCGCCCGCCGGGCTTCGCGCAGCGCCTCGAACAATGGATCGGCGGGTCCGTCGAAGCGGCTCCGGCGCGAGCGCTTGCGCGGCGGCGGGACGGCGACGGTCAGCGCTTCCTCGCCCTTGAGGATCGGCCGGGCGCCCGGCCCGAAGCTCAACCCGCCGTAGGCGTCGGCGCGGAGCGCATCGCGGGCGATCAGCGCGCGGGCCGCCGGGCGCACCAGCGCGAGCTCCTCGGGCGACGCGATGCCGAACACCGACAGGCGGTGGTGGCCGAAGCCGCGCACTTTCTCGGTGTCGTTGCCGGCGAGCACGTCGGCGAGATGGCCGACGCCGAAGCGCATCTCGGTCCGGAATGCGGCGGACAGCAGCTTGCGCGCGATCTCGGTTGCGTCGATGCTCGCCGGCGGGTCGAGGCAATTGTCGCAATTGCCGCAGCGCTCCGGCGGATTCTCACCGAAATGGCTGAGCAGAATCGCCCGGCGGCAGCCGGTGGCCTCGACGAAGGTGGCGAGGGTGTTGAGCCGATCGCGCTCGGCCGGACGACGGGCGGGCTCGAGCTCCTGCTCGATCCGCTGGCGGGCGCGGGCGAAATCCTGCGCCGCCCAGAACAGCCAGGCCTCGGCCGGCTCCCCGTCGCGCCCGGCTCGCCCGGTCTCCTGGTAATAAGCCTCGATGCTCTTGGGGATGGCGGAGTGGGCGACCAGCCGTACGTCGGGCTTGTCGATGCCCATGCCAAAGGCGATGGTCGCGGCGATCACCATCTCCTCCGAATTGACGAATGCCGCCTGGTTGCGGGCGCGGACGCGCGGCTCGAGGCCGGCGTGGTAGGGCAGCGCGGGCCGGCCGTCCCGGCCCAGAGTCTCGGCGATTTTTTCGGCCTTGTCGCGGCTCGGGGCGTAGACGATCGCCGGGCCCGGCTGCGCCGCCAGCACCTCGCGCAGCTGCTTGCCGGTCTGCTCGCGGTGGCGGACGTGGTAGCGGATGTTGGGACGGTCGAAGCCGGCCACGATCAAGCCGTCGTCCGGAATGCCGAGCTGGTCGAGGATGTCGGCCCGTGTCCGGGCGTCGGCGGTGGCGGTCAGCGCCAGGCGCGGAACCTCCGGATGGTCGTCGAGCAGGCCCTTGAGCTTGCGGTAATCGGGCCGGAAATCATGGCCCCATTCGCTGACGCAATGGGCTTCGTCGATCGCGATCAGGGCGAGGTTGGCCCGGTCGACGAGGCGCCGGAAGCCGTCGAGAGTCGCGCGCTCTGGCGCGACGTAGAGCAGGTCGAGTTCGCCGCCCAGGAAGCGCTGCACGGTCTGCTCCCGGTCGCCATCCGCAGAGGTCAGCGAGGCAGCGCGGATGCCGAAGGCCTCGGCGCTTCGGATCTGGTCGTGCATCAGCGCAATCAGCGGCGAGATGACGAGGGCGCTGCCGTCGCGCATCAGCGCGGGCAGCTGGTAACACAGCGACTTGCCGGCCCCGGTCGGCATCACCGCGAGCGTGTGACGGCCCGCGAGCACGCGTCGGACGACCTGCTCCTGGACGCCGCGGAAGGAGTCGAAGCCGAAGGTGTTCTTGAGGATCGCGTGCGGGTCGGTCATCACTCTCAAACTCAAGCGGACCGAGCGCGCCGCGGGTTGCCGGAGCCTAGGCCCGCCGAAGGATCAGGCAAATGCTATTCCGCCGCTTCGGCAGTTTCTTCGGCGAGCCGTTCCGCCGCCTGGCGATACCACAGGTCGGCGTAGAGCCCGCCGCGGTCGAGCAATTGCTCGTGGGTGCCGCGCTCGGCGACGCGGCCGTCGTCGAGCACCACGATCTGGTCGGCGTTGACGATCGTCGACAGGCGGTGCGCGATCATGATCGTGGTGCGGCTCTGGGCGACGCGGTCGAGGGTCTCCTGGATCGCCTGCTCGGTCCGGCTGTCGAGCGCGCTGGTGGCTTCGTCGAGGACCAGGATCGGCGGGTTCTTGACCAGAGTGCGGGCGATCGCGACGCGCTGCTTCTCGCCGCCGGAGAGCTTGAGCCCGCGCTCGCCGACCATCGACTCATATTTCTCGGGAAGCGCTGAGATGAATCGATCGATGGCCGCGCCGCGGGCTCCCTCCTCAACGTCGCGCTGGGTTGCGCCCTCACGCCCATAGGCGATGTTGTAGCCGATCGTGTCGTTGAACAAGACCGTGTCCTGGGGGACGATGCCGATCGCGGCGCGGAGGCTCCGTTGGGTTACGCCAGCGAGATCCTGGCCATCGATGCAAATGCGCCCGGCGGTCGGGTCGTAGAAGCGGTAGAGAAGCCGGGCGATGGTCGACTTGCCGGCGCCGGACGGACCGACGATCGCGCAGCTCGTCCCCGCCGGGATGTCGAGATCGAGACCCTTGAGAATCTCGCGGCCCGGCTCGTAGCCGAAGCGCAGCTTGTCGAACCGGACGGCGCCGTGCACCACTTGAAGGTCGGGCGCGCCGGGCGCATCGGTGACCTCGGCCGGCGTGTCGAGCAGATCCCACATCGCCTCCATGTCGATCAGCCCCTGGCGGATCGAGCGATAGACCCAGCCGAGCATGTCCAATGGCCGGAACAGCTGCATCAGCAGCGAATTGACCAGCACCACGTCCCCCGGCGTGAAGCGGCCCTTGCTCCAGCCCCAGACGGTGAAGATCATTGCCCCGGCCATCATCGCGTTGGTGATCAGGGCCTGGCCGATATTGAGCCAGGCGAGCGACACCTCATTGCGGATCGCGGCCCGGGTGAACGCTCCGACTGCCTCGTCGTAGCGTTTCGACTCCCGGTCCTCGGCGCCGAAATATTTGACCGTCTCGTAGTTGAGCAGCGAGTCGACGGCGCGCCCGATCGCCTTGTTGTCGACCTCGTTCATCTGGCGCTGCAGTTGGGCGCGCCAGTCCGTCACCTTGCGGGTGAAGGTGATGTAGACCGCGACCATGGCGAGCGTGGCGGCGACCAGGCCGGCGCCGAACTTGACCAGGAAAATGATGCAGATCGCGCCAAGCTCGATCACCGTCGGGGCGATGTTGAACAGCAGGAAATAGAGCATCATGTCGATACTCTTGGTGCCGCGCTCGACGATCTTGGTCAGTGACCCGGTCCGCCGTTCGAGGTGGAAGCGCAGCGACAGGTCGTGGACATGGCGGAAGACCGTCGTTGCCAGGCGCCGCGCCGCCTGCTGCCCGACCTTCTCGAACAAGGCATTGCGAAGGTTGTCGGAGAGCACTCCGGCGAAGCGCGCGGTGGCATAACCCGCGACCAGCCCGGCGACGACTCCGAACGCCGCCGTGTGCCCCGACATGCCGTCGATCACCGCCTTGTAGGCGAATGGCATCAGCAGCGTCGCCGCCTTGCCCGCAAGCACGAGCACAACCGCCAGAACAACGCGCGCCTTCAGTTGCGCTTCGCCCTTTGGCCACAGCATCGGCAGGAAGCGCCACAAAGCGGCAAAGCCGCTGTTGGACTTGGTCTGCTGTGCCGGGGGACTGGCCATCGCTTCTAGGTAAGATGCCGGCGCTCATGCGGCAAATCGCGGAACGGCGGCCATCCCCAAGCGCTTCTGCCAGCAAGGAGATTTGCCATGTCCGATGTCATGGAACCGATGATTCATGAGGATCGGCTGCCCGGGCACGAAAGCAAGCTCGAGCCCAAGCCCGACTGGCGGCCGCGCTATCCGGGCTCCGGCCGGCTCAATGGGAAGGTCGCGCTCGTCACCGGCGGCGACAGCGGGATCGGCCGCGCGGTCGCGGCCCTGTTCGCGCGCGAGGGCGCCGACGTCGCCATTCTATATCTGTGCGAGCATGACGATGCGGCGAAGACCAAGGAGATCGTCGAGCAGGAGGGTCGCAAGGCGCTCACGATTCCCGGCGACATCGGCGACAAGGCGTTCTGCGACGCGGCCGTGAAGCGAACCGTCGACGAGCTCGGGCGACTCGACATCCTCGTCAACAATGCCGGCGAGCAGCATCTCGACGAGGAAATCCGCGACATCACCGAGAAGCAGCTCAAGCGGACCTTTCAGACCAATATCTTCGGAATGTTCTATCTGACCCAGGCGGCGCTGCCGCACCTCAAGAGCGGCTCGGCGATCGTCAATTGCACCTCGGTCACGATGTACCGGGGCTCGGCGGACCTGCTCGATTACAGCGCGACAAAGGGCGCGATTACCGCCTTCACCCGCTCGCTCGCCAAGAATCTGGTCGACAAAGGCATAAAGGTGAACGGCGTCGCCCCCGGGCCGATCTGGACGCCGCTCAATCCGTTCGGCGGCCAGAAGCCCGAGGACGTCGAGGCTTTCGGCGAGGACACGCCGATGGGCCGGCCGGGACAGCCGAATGAAGTCGCGCCGGCGTTCCTGTTTCTGGCTTGCGACGATTCGAGCTACATGACCGGACAGGTGCTGCATCCCGACGGCGGGGAGTTCACCTCCAGTTGACCGGCTGCCCGCTGCGCCCGTAGCGCTGTGGGCGTGCAGGGCAATTCACGGATCAGCGAAGCCTTTGTTGCCTTCCGGCGGGGCGAGCTGGCGCGCGCCCGTGCGCTCGCCAAGGCCCAGCTCGATGCGGAGCGCGGGCCGCCGGAGGTCGATCACCTGCTCGGGCTGATCGACTGCCGCGAAGGGCGACTGGAGAGCGGTGTCGGCCATCTGCGCGCGGCGGTCGACGCGCAGCCCCACAATGCCGCCTTCCGCGTGATGCTGGCTCGAGCCCTGATCGACGCAGGCCGTGCGGAGGAGGCCTTAGACGTCGCCGTTGCGTCGAAGGACACGAGCCCGGCGGCGCTGGCTTTGTGGCATGCGCGGGCCGAGGCGGCGCAGGCCGTCGCCGACCATTCCGCCGCAGCCGAAGCCTGGCAACTGCTGTGCACCGCGCGGCCGGACGACTGGCGCTCGTGGGCGAATTACGGTGATGCCCTCGCCGGCCTCGAACGGTGGGAGGAGGCGGCGCAGGCGCTGCGGCGGGCGTGGACGCTCAATCCCACCGAGCTCCCGATCCAGCAGAATTTCACGGCCGCCCTGACCAGGGCCGGCTTTCAGGCCGAGGCCGTCGATCAGCTTCGTTACATGCTCGACAGCGGGGCGGACGACGCCGGGACCCGGCTCATGCTTTCGCGCCTGCTGGCCGACCTCGGCCGGCCCGAAGAGTCGATGGCGGAGCTCGACAAGGCGGCCCGGCTCGCCGTCGGCGACGGCGCGACGGGGGAGGGCAGCAGCGACCTCATCCGGATCGCGCTGCCCGACCGAACTGCGCAATCAGGGCCGCCGTCGGCCGACGAGATGCGGGCGCTGCGCGAGCTGGCGCTGCTGCTCGAGCGCACCAACCGGATGGACGCGCTGCGGACCTTGCTCGAGGATGCCGAAGCGCTCGGTATCGCGCGCGAGCAGCTCGGCTACCCGGCCGCGGCGATCGCCCTGCGCGACGGTGATGCGGCCGAGGCGAAGCGTCTGCTCGAGCTGGAGAATCCCGAGACCGACGCGGTGCGCTGGCACCGGCTGATGGCCAAGATCCTCGATGCGCTGGGCGACACCGGCGCTGCATTCGCCGCCGCCGTGGCGATGAACCGCGCCGTCCAGGATTTCGACGACTGGGTGCGCAAAGGCGCGGAATACAGCCGCCGAATTCACAGCCTCGCCCAAATGGTCACGCCTGCCTGGGCGAAGCGGCTGCGGCCGGTCCGGCCCGGACCGCGCCGGTCGCCGGCCTTCCTCGTCGGCTTCCCACGCTCCGGTACCACATTGCTCGATACGTTCCTGATGGGCCACCCCGACACGGCGGTGCTCGAGGAATTCCACATGCTCGGCGCGGCCGAGGCCATGCTCGGCAATATCGCCCATTTGCCCGACCGCACGCCGGAGGAGCTCGAGCAGGCTCGCCGTGCCTATTTCGTAGAGCTCGACCGGCACGTCGACCGCGATTTTGGCGGCCTGATCGTCGACAAGCTCCCGCTCAACATGCTCGGCCTGCCGGTCATCCACAGCCTGTTCCCGGACGCGAGGATCATCTTCGCCCAGCGCCACCCGTGCGACGCCGTGCTGAGCGGCTTCATGCAGAGCTTCACCCTGAATGACGCCATGGCCTGCTTTCTGACGATCGACGGGGCCGCCGGGCTTTACGATTCGGCGATGAGCCTGTTCAGCGCGAGCCGGGATGCGCTTCCGATCGCCAGCCATACCCTGGTCTATGAGCAGCTGGTCGCCGACCCCGAGGCCGCCTTGCGGCCGTTGATCGATTTTCTGGGCCTCGCGTGGCGGCCCGCGCTGCTCGATTATCGCTCGACCGCCAAAGCGCGCGGGGCGATCATCACGCCGAGCTACGACCAGGTCGTCCAGCCTTTGACCAAGGCGCCGAGCGGACGCTGGCGGCGTTACGCGCGCGAGCTCGAGCCGGTGCTGCCGATTCTGCTGCCATGGGCCGAGCGGCTCGGCTACGCCGACTGACCGGAAACGGACTACATTTGTAGCGCATGTCCGATTCCGGACAGGATCGGCGACAATTCCACCGGCGCCTGCGGTGATTTTTCCCAACCGGCGGCAAATTCCGCCAGTAGTTCCTACAGATCGGCGACAAGCGCCATTGAAAACACACAACATTATATAATTGGCACGCTCCCTGCATTGTATCTGGCACGGACCCGCTGGTGGGTTCGACGATACAAAAAGGGATTTGAAAATGACCTCGACTCTGACGATCCGCAACGCCGCCACCGCTTTCGCCGGCGCGTTCATTACCGCTCTTCTGTTCGTGTCGGCCGCCACTTCGCTGCCGATCGCCTGAAGCCCTCCAACCAAGGAAACCACAATGAACGGACGTTTCCTGATCAACCGGCGCGACGCCAAGGTCATGGGCGTCGCCGCCGGGCTTGCCGATTATAGCGGGATCGACCCGACCATCGTCCGGCTGGGCATCGTCGCGCTGACCCTGATGACCGGTCCAGTGATGATTTTCTTCTACGTCCTGACGGGGCTGCTGGCGCCGCAGCAATAGGCGCCAGCCGCTTCCCAGCTGGCGGCCCACAGCCCATCATGCCGTCGTGAACGACCCTCATAACCTCCAGCGATTCGTCGATGCCCAGGACCCGGTCCTTGAGACCGTGCTTGCCGAGCTCCACGCCGGATCGAAGACCAGCCACTGGATGTGGTTCATCTTCCCCCAGCTGCGCGACCTCGGACGCAGCCCCACCGCGCTCCATTATGGCATCGCCTCCCTGGAGGAAGCCGGCGCCTACCTCGCCCACGACCTGCTCGGGCCCCGGCTCCGGCAAAGTGTCGCGGCCGTCGTGCGCTGGGCCGGGGCGCGGACTCCCGAGCAGATCCTCGGGCCGATCGACGCGCTCAAACTCAAGTCGTGCCTGACCCTGTTCGAAGCCGCAGCCGGTGACGAGTTGTTCGGCGCGGCGCTCGATTCGCTCTATTCCGGCGCGCGCGATCAACAGACCCTCGCGCTTTTGAACGCCCGGCGGTAATCAGCGCACGCACCGCCATCCGCTGTTTCAGGAGTCGCCCAATGCGCAAGCTGCTGCTTGGTCTCGCCGCCGCCAGTCTGGCCTTCACCCCCGCGCTCGCCGCGCTGAAGGTCGGTGCCCGGGCCCCCGACTTTACCACCACCGGAGCGCTCGCCGGCAAGCCGTTCAAGGTCCATCTCCGGGACCAACTGAAGAAAGGCCCGGTCGTCCTCTATTTCTTCCCCAAGGCGTTCACCAAGGGCTGCACGCTCGAGGCGCACGCCTTCAGCGACGCGACGGCCGAGTTCAAGAAGGCCGGCGCGAGCGTCATCGGGATGTCCGCCGACGATCTTCCGACGCTGCAGAAATTCTCGGTCGAGGAATGCCGCAACGCCTTCCCGGTCGCGACGGCGACTCCGGCCACCCAGAAGGCCTATGACGTCGCCTGGGCCGAACATCCCGGGCTCACCACCCGGACGTCCTACGTCATCGCCCGCAACGGCAAGATCGTGATGGTGCACGACGATCTCGACTTCAGCCAGCACGTCGCCAAGACGCTCGCGGCGGTGAAGGGGCTCAAGCATTAATCTTTCGGCCATGCCCCGGACATGACGGAACTGTTAGAGGGCTCCGAGCGCTTTGCCCCGGCTGAATGACTAATCAGGGGAAAGTCGATGAAGATTATCATGACGATCGCGACGGCCGTTGGGCTTGCTGCGCTTGCCGCATGCAACAGCAGCCCGCAGGAGAATAAAGCGGACAATATCGAGGCCAATGCCGAGAACACCGCCGACATGATCGAGTCGAACGGTTCGAACGCCGCGGAGAACACCGAAGCGAACGCCCAGAACGCCGCCGACACGGTTCGTGCGGAAGGTGAAAAGAAGGCTGACGCCGTGCGCAATTCGGCCGACGCCGACGGCAATAGCGCGGACAACTCCCACTAACTTTCACGCGAGAGCACGCGTTGAAAGAAGGGCGCCTGACCAGCCCAGGCGCCCTTTTTCTTTGGCACCGGTCGTGCAACCCAAGTTAGGAGCGCGGCTTAGAATTTTCACGCGTAGCGTCCAGTCACGGCGGTCGATTGTTAACTTTCGATAGGTACGCCACGCGCTTGCCACGTAATGAACCGGCCGCCCCACGAACTAAAAATCTTGATTTAAGTCGTAGGAGTTGCTCGTTTCGTCGCAACAACGGAACGGACAGCCGTTAGTCATTTATTTACCATTTACCTTAAGGTTCCGTCGCGGCGTTATCGGTGTTCCCCTGCCGTTGGGGAAACCGGCGATACGCCGCGGAGGGTTGTAAATGGGACACCCGTTGCTGGTGCGACTGGCGATCGGCGGGGCCGGGCTGGCCGGATGCCTCGCCATTCTGTCGGGAGTCGCCCGGGCCGCCGACACCGCCGATTACGGGCAGCGGCCGATCATTGTTTCCTCGACCATGCCGGTGCTCGCGCCAAACCTGTCCGGAACCATGACCATCCCGGTCAAGCCTGAACGCTATCTCGACGGCTGGGAGCGCGCCCGCCGCGACGATTCCGCCGACCCGCGGATGCAGGCGTTGATCGCGCCGGCGCGCGGCCTCAGCCGTGACCAGCAGATCTCCTATGTCCAAGGTGTTGTATTCCAGCGGATCCATTGGCGCTCCGATGCGACCGAATGGGGCTATCACGATTATTGG
>DASRAY010000015.1:0-6045 GCA_035637935.1 Sphingomicrobium sp. | reverse complement strand
GTGTCGAGGTCGGGGTCGTGCGGCTCGGTGCCGATGGCGGTCGGGTAGAACAAAACGTCGGCGCCCATCAGCATCATCGTCCGCGCCGTTTCCGGGTACCATTGGTCCCAGCACACGCCGACGCCGAGCGTCGACAGGTGCGGCCCGCCCCACACGCGGAAGCCGGTGTTGCCCGGACGGAAGTAGAATTTCTCCTCATAGCCTGGGCCGTCGGGGATGTGGCTCTTGCGATAGACGCCGGCGACCTTGCCGTCGGGCCCGACCATCGCGAGGCTGTTGTAATGGTGCGGCCCGTCGGCCTCGAAGAAGCTGGTCGGGATCCACAGCTTCAGCTCCTTCGCCAGCTCCTGCATCGCCAGCACCGACGGATGCTCGGTGGTCGGGCGGGCGTTGGCGAACAGGCTCTCGTCCTCGACCCGGCAGAAATAGGGCCCTTCGAACAGCTCGGGCGGAAGCACCACCTCGGCGCCTTTCCCCGCGGCCTCGCGCACGAGCTCGGAGACGGCGCGGATGTTGGCGACCGTATCGTCGGTGAAGGCGAGCTGCAAAGCGGCGACGGTGAGCTTCATGCGGGAACCTGTTGTGAGATGCAGTGGAAGCTTCCGCCCCCGGTCAGGATGTGGTCGGCGCGAAGGCCGATTGCAACGCGGTCGGGGAACAGGGCCTGGACCACGTCGACCGCCGCACGGTCGTTCGGCGCGCCATATTGCGGGACGACCACCGCCGCATTGCCGATGTAGAAATTCATGTAGCTCGCCGGGATGATGTCGCAATCCGCGTCGGTGATCCGGCCGGGGGTCGGGAGGGTGACGACGTCGAGCCGGGTCGAGCGCAGCCGGCGGGCGGCGTCCTTGTAAATCGCTTCGTTGGGGTCGTCGTGACCGAGGTTCGGGATCGCGACCCGCCCGGGCGCAATGAAGCGCGCGAGATTGTCGATGTGGCCGTCGGTGTGATCGTTCATCAGGCCCGATCCGAGCCACACCACCCGCTCGAAGCCCAAATCGTCCAACAGCCGCTGCTCGATCTCCTCGCGCGTGAGGGCGCTGCGATTGGGGTTCAGGAGGCACTGCTCGGTGGTGATCACCGTCCCCGAGCCGTCGCCGTCGATTGCCCCGCCCTCGAGGATCCAGTCTGCCTTGGCGAAGGGCAGTCCGGCGCGACCGGCCAGCCGCTCACCCACATCCTGGTCGCCCGTAAGGTCATATTTCCCGCCCCAGCCGTTGAAGCCGAAGCCCTGGGCGCGGCGTTCGCGGCCGCTGCCGAGCACGATCGGCCCGGTGTCGCGCAGCCAGATGTCGCCGAACGGCTCGACGACGATCTCGGCGAACGGTGCCAGCCGCCGCGCGCTCTCTGCCGCCCCATCGTGGGCCGCCACCAGCCACACTTTCTCGCCCTTGCCGCCGGCGTGGACCGCCGCGGCGAAGGCGGCGACCTCGCGCTCGGCCGGCTTCAGGTCGCCGAGCCACAGCTCGGGATCGCTCGGGAAGCCGATCCACACCGCCTCGTGCGGCGCCCATTCGGGGAGCGGGGGACGCGGGCTGTTGCTCATCCGCCGCGCGCCTAGCGGTCCGCTTCGAACCTGCCAAGGCGGGGTCTTGCGTTCGTCACCCTGCCATGCACTATGTCCCTGCCGGGGAAGGGAGTTCAAGGGCCTCGACCACCAGCTCGACGATTCCGACGCGCGCACGCAGATGCTGACCAAGATCGGCGAGCTGCTCGAGCGGACGATTGGTCTCTGAGCCAAACAAAAGGGCGGCTCGGGCATTGCCCGGCCGCCCTGGTTCGTCACGCTGACGCGTGAAATTTAGCGCGAGTAGAACTCGATCACGAGGTTGGGCTCCATCCGCACCGGATATGGCACCTCGTCGAGCTTCGGCACGCGGGTGAAGGTGATCTTCGAGGTTCCGTCGGGAGCCACGTAATCGGGGATGTCGCGCTCGGCGAGGCTCTGCGCCTCGATCACTAGCGCCATCTCCTGCGCCTTGGGGCCGAGTTCGACGACGTCGCCGACGTCAACCCGGCGCGAGGCGATGTTGCACTTGCCGCCGTTGACCCGGATGTGGCCGTGGCTGACCAGCTGCCGCGCGGCCCAGATCGTCGGCGCGAACTTGGCCCGATAGACGACCATGTCGAGCCGGCGCTCGAGCAGGCCGATCAGGTTCTGCGAGGCGTCACCCTTCATGCTGATCGCGTCGGAATAGTTCCGCTTGAACTGCTTTTCGGTGATGTCGCCGTAATAGCCCTTGAGCTTCTGCTTGGCGCGCAGCTGGACGCCATAGTCGCTAAGCTTGCCTTTGCGGCGCTGGCCGTGCTGGCCCGGGCCATATTCGCGGCGGTTGACCGGGCTCTTGGGGCGCCCGAAGACGTTCTCGCCCATGCGGCGGTCGAGCTTGTATTTGGCGCTGGTGCGCTTGGTCACGTCACAATCTCCAATTTGCTTCTCACAAGGTGCCCGGACCGCACCGCCAGTCGTTGCGACTGGCGCGATCACCGCTTCACCGGGCGTGCGGGATCAATTGCGAGCGGCGCACCTAGGGGCGCGGGGCCGCGAGGTCAAGTTCTGGGCGGACCGCCGTTCGCTTGAGTGGCTCAGCCGGGCCCGCCGCCAGAGCCGGTGACGAGGCATTTCGGGCAGGCGCCGCCCTGCTCCCGGATCCTGCGGAGCGCGTTCTCCGCTCCCTCCTCCATTTGCCGCCACTCCGATTTGCGCAGGCAGACCCTCTTCGGCATGGCAAAATGCGACCCGGTGTCGGCATCACCCTGGCGCTTGCAGATGATCTTGTCTTCGGCGGGAGCGGGAGGATCCTTGGCCGCGACCGCGGCCGCGGTCGTGAGGCCGAGACATGCGGACGCAAGCCAGATCGCCAAACGCATCGATCGTTCCCCTCATTCGATGAGTTGGCCGATACTTAGCACTCGTCGACGATCCCCGCGAGTCACCGTTGGCGAGGCGGCCCGACCAGGGCGCGAATGATCCCGCGGACCGCCTTGACTTCGCGCGACGACCAGCCGGCCTTGGTGAAGATGGTCCGGATCGTGTTGCGGGTCGCCTGGGTGCGCGACGGCGGGTGGAAATAGCCCTTGGCCAGGAGCTCGCCGTCGAGCTGGCCAACCAGCCCTTCGAGGTCGGCGCGCGGCGCGGAGGGCTCGAGCGCCTTGGCCGGCGGCACCGCCAGCGCCGACCGCTTCGACCATTCATAGGCAAGCAAGATCACTGCTTGGGCGAGGTTGAGCGAGGCGAAGTCCGGGTTGATCGGCACGGTGACGATCGCGTCGGCGAGCGCCACTTCCTCGGTCTCGAGTCCGGACCGCTCCGGGCCGAACAGGACCGCCGACCGCTCGGGCGATGCGGCGATCCGATCGGCCATCTCCTCGGGGCCGATCACCGGCATCACCAGATCGCGCCGGCGCACGGTCGAGGCGAAGACCAGGCTGCAGTCCGCGATGGCTGCGGCGACGGTCTCGAACACCCGCGACTGCTCGAGCACCGCGTCGGCGCCGCTCGCCGCGGGCCCGGCGTCGGGGTTGGGCCAGCCGTCGCGCGGGGCGACCAGCCGCAGGTCGGTCAGCCCGAAATTGAGCATCGCCCGCGCCGCCTTGCCGATATTCTGGCCGAGCTGCGGCCGGACGAGGACGATGATCGGTTTCGCGCTGCTCACAACAATTTGTCGTGGCCGGGCGGGGCAGTTTCCTTTTCCACCCGCTCGGCGATCTCGGCGAAATCGCCGGGGTCGCTGAAGTCCTTGTAGATGCTGGCGAAGCGGATGTAGGCGACGTGGTCGAGCGACCTCAAACCGGCCATCACCGCCTCGCCGATGCGGGTCGACGAGACGTCGTCGCCGAGCGTCTCCATCTGGCGCTGGACGCCACTGATCAGGCGATCGACCTTGGCCGGATCGACGTCGCGCTTGCGGGTCGCGTGGCCGATCGCGCGGGCGAGCTTGTCGCGGTCGAACGGCTCGCGCTTGCCGTCCTTCTTGACCACCGTGAGGTCGCGCAACTGGACTCGCTCGAAGGTCGTGAAGCGCGCGCCGCATGCCTCGCACTGGCGGCGGCGGCGGATCGCGGCGCCGTCCTCGCTCGGCCGGCTGTCCTTAACCTGGCTGTCCTCATGCGCGCAGAATGGGCAGCGCATCCCTTATCCCTGGTAGATCGGGAAGCGCGCGCAGAGCTCGCGCACGCGCTCGTTCACGGCGCGCTCGACCTCGCCATTGTTCTCCGGCCCGTTCCTGGCGAGCCCGTCGAGCACGTCCGCGACCATGTCGCCGATGTCGCGGAACTCGGCCTCGCCGAAGCCGCGGGTGGTGCCGGCCGGCGAGCCGATGCGGATGCCGCTGGTCTTGACCGGCGGCAGCGGATCGAACGGGACGCCGTTCTTGTTGCAGGTGATGCCGGCATGCTCGAGGCTTTCGTCGGCGTCCTTGCCGGTGAGGCCGAGCGGGCGCAGGTCGACCAGCGCAAGGTGGGTGTCGGTGCCGCCGGCGACGAGATCGGCGCCGCGCTCCTTGAGGCGGCCGGCAAGCGTCTGCGCGTTGGCGATCACCGCCTTGGCATAGGCCTTGAACTCGGGCTGGAGCGCCTCGTGGAACGCGACCGCCTTGGCGGCGATGACATGCATCAGCGGTCCGCCCTGGAGCCCGGGGAAGACCGCCGAATTGACCTTCTTGGCAATCGTCTCATCATCGGTCAGGACCATTCCGCCGCGCGGCCCGCGCAAGGTCTTGTGGGTGGTGGTCGTGACCACATGGGCGTGGCCGAACGGAGTCGGGTGCTCGCCCGCGGCAACGAGGCCGGCGAAATGGGCCATGTCGACCAGCAGCAGCGCGTCGACCTCGTCGCAGATCGCGCGGAAGCGGGCGAAGTCGAACTGGCGCGGATAGGCCGACCCACCGGCGATGATCAGCTTCGGCCGATGCTCCTTCGCCAGTCGCTCGAGCTCATCGAAATCGACCAGATGGTCATCCTCCCGGACGCCGTACTGCACCGCATTGAACCATTTGCCCGACTGCGCCGGCGGAGCGCCGTGGGTCAGGTGGCCGCCGGCGGCGAGGCTCAAGCCCATGATCGTGTCGCCGGGCTTCAAGAGCGCCATCATCACCGCGCCATTGGCCTGGGCGCCCGAATGCGGCTGGACGTTGGCGAACGCGCAGCCGAACAATTGCCTGGCGCGCTCGATCGCCAGCGTCTCGACCGCGTCGGACGGCGCGCAGCCCTGATAGTAGCGGCGGCCGGGATAGCCCTCGGCATATTTGTTGGTGAGGACCGAGCCCTGCGCCTCGAGCACCGCTCGGCTGACGATATTCTCCGACGCGATGAGCTCGATCTGCGTCTGCTCTCGAGTCAGCTCGGCGCGGATCGCATCCTCAACCGCCGGGTCGATCTCGCCAAGGCTGCTGGTGAAGAAGCCGCGCGGAACCCGGTAGTTCTGCTGCTGCTCGAGGTCGGCTGCCGTCGCCATCAGTCGCTGTCCTGCAATTCCTGGGAAAGTTGATTGACTCGCCGCTGGTGGCGGCCGCCGGCAAAGGCGGTGTCGAGGAAGGCAAGCACGCAGGCCTTGGCCATGTCGGTGCCGATCAGCCGGCCGCCGAGCGCGAGGACGTTCGCGTCATTATGCTCGCGCGCCAGCTCGGCCGAGAGCGGGTCGTCGACCCGGGCGCAGCGGCATTTGGGCTCGCGGTTGACGGCGATCGCAATGCCGATCCCGCTGCCGCACACGGCGACCCCGCGCTCGGCCTTGCCGGACGCGATCGCCCGGGCGAGCTTGCGGCCATATTCGGGATAATCGACGCTCTCCGGGCCATTGGTCCCGAGGTCGGTCACCTCATGCCCCTGGTCGCTGAGCCAGCGGGCGAGATCGTCCTTGAGCAGATAGCCGGCATGGTCGGCGGCGAGGGCGATGCGCATGGCGATTGACGTAAGCGAACCCGCAGGGATTCGCCAGCCTCAGGCGGCCAGCCGGATCTCCTCGCGGCCGAGAATCTCGACCAGGGCGGCGGTCAGCTCGTCCATCATCTCCGCCGTGTGGCACGGGCCCGGGGTGAAGCG
>DASRAY010000014.1:0-12428 GCA_035637935.1 Sphingomicrobium sp. | reverse complement strand
ATGGGCACGGCCTATGCCGTGTGGGGCGGGATCGGCGCGGTGGGCACGGTGATCGTCGGGATCCTCTGGTTCCACGAGCCGTCGAGCACGATCCGCATTCTGCTCATTCTCGCCATCGTCGCCGCGATCGCCGCGCTGCGGCTCACCGCCTGACCGGCTCCAGGTGCGGCGCGATGTCGGGCGCTTCTTCGATCGAGCGGTAGAATCTCGGCGCCGGAAATGGACCGCGCGCCTGCTCGTAGGCGTAGCCGAGGTTGAGCAGCAGCTGCTCCGACCATTTGGGGCCGATGAAGCTCAAGCCCACCGGCAGGCCCTTCACCAGCCCCATCGGCACGGTCAAATGCGGATAGCCCGCCACCGCCGCGAGCGAGCCCGCGCCGCCGCCGGAGATCTGGTCGCCGTTGACCGCGTCGATCTTCCACGCCGGCGGCATGGTCGGTCCGACCAGCGTCACGACGCGATAGGTTTTGAGCAGCCGGTCGATGCCGTTGGGGCCGGCGGCCTGGAAGCTGACCGCGCGCGCTTTCTTATAGGCCGGGTCGGCGAGCCCCTTGGTCTTCTCGGCCTGCTCGAATGTCTCCTGGCCGAACAGGGCCATCTCTTCGCTCATGTGCTCCTTGTCGAAGGCGATCGCGTCGGCCAGCGTGCGCACCCGGAGCGGCGCCGGGCTGGACTTGAGATATTTGGCGAGGTCGGCCTTGAGCTCGGTCAGCAGCACCGGAAGCTCGTTGCGGCCGACTGCGCCGTCGTCGAACTTCTTGATCTCGACCAGGGTCGCGCCGCGCTCGCGCAGGACGGCGAGCGCCGTGGCGAAAGCGGGGTCGGTGCCGAAGCCCGCGGCGAAACGCAGCACGCCGATCCGCTTGCCCTTCAGCGAATCGCCATCGAGCCGCGCCGCATAATCCGTCCGGCGCCGGTCGGCTTCGGCCGTCGCCGGGTCGGCCGGATCGCTGCCGGCGATCGCGCTAAGCAGCGCTGCGGCTTCGCGCACGCTCGCTGTCATCGGTCCGGCGGTGTCCTGGCTGTGGCTGATCGGGACGATGTGGGTGCGGCTGACCAGCCCGACCGTCGGCTTCAGGCCGACGATGCCGTTGATCGCGGCGGGGCAGGTGATCGACCCGTCGGTCTCGGTCCCGACCGCGAGCCGGACGAGGCCGGCGGCGACCGCGGCGCCGCTGCCGCTCGAGCTGCCGCACGGGTTGCGGTCGAGCGCCCAGGGATTGCGGACCTGCCCGCCGACCGCGCTCCAGCCTGAGATCGAGTTATTCGAGCGGATGTTGGCCCATTCGCTTAAGTTGGTTTTGCCGACGATCACCGCTCCCGCCGTGCGCAGCCGGGCGACGAGCGGCGCATCGCGGTTGGTGACGTTGCCGGCCAGCGCGAGGCTGCCGGCCGTGGTCGGGAGCGGACCGGCGAGCTCGATATTGTCCTTGATCAGCACCGGCTGGCCGGCGACCAGCCCGACGCTCCGGCCGGAGGAATCATAAGCCCGCGCCTGGTCGATCGCGCTCGGGTCGATCGCCAGGACCGAATGCAGCTGGGGGTCGATCCGCGCGATCCGCGCCAGTGCGGCGCGCACGTTTTGCTCGGATGAGCGAGGAGCCTGGGCGCCTGCGCCTTCCGTCAGCGCGGCCAGCGCGGCCAGCAGCAACAACCTCCGCATCACAGCCCCCTTTCGCGGGATCAGCGCGGCGCGAGCAAAGCGTCGAGCGTCCCTTCGCCTTTTCCGACCTTCTCCAGCCGGGGGTAGCGCAACCCGCCGTGCCAATCGAGCGTCACCGTTCGATAGAGATCGCCGCTGTTGATCAGCAGCTGCGGCGCTGCCCCGCTGCCCTTGGCGTTCCGGATAGCCGTCTTGAGATCGTCGGGGTCGAAGGTGCGGCCGTTGACCGCAACGACCTTCGTCCCGACCGTGAGGCCGGCATTGAAGGCGGCGCTGTCCCACAGCACGCTCGACAGCTTGCCGTCATTGCCGATCACGAAGCCGCCCGAATAGGTGAGGTCGCTGCTCTTGCCGCGCTTGTCGCTGGTCCTGATCCATTTGGTCGGCTCGTCGGTGAAGACCAGCCGGTAGCCGCCGCCGGTGATTCCCTCGAGCGGCGGCTGGGCAGCGACGCCGTAGACCTTGCTGCGCAGGTAGGAGCGCCAGTCGTACGGCTGGACCGCGTTCAAGGTCGCGACCATGTCGTCGAACGTGTAGGTGAGCTCGCCCCAGTCGCGGTCGCGCACGCCGAAAAACGCCTTCGCGAAATCGTCGATCGAGCGCCGCCCGTGCGACTGCTGGCGAATGATCCGGTCGACGTCGATCCAGATCAGCTGCCCTTCGGAGTAATAATCCTCGCTGCGCTGCCAGCTACGCCACGGCTGCGGCGCGCGGCTGGCGATGATCGGGTCGTTGGTCGTGTCGACCAGCGGCCGCCAGGCGCGGCCCGGGGTTCCGGTGCTGTAGGTCGCGGCGGTCGAGGCGATCGCGTCGAGCGTGTCCTGTTTCGACAACATCCCCGAGCGCGCCCCGAGCACATAGCCCCAGAACTGGGTCTGGCCTTCGTAGACCCACAGCAATTCGTCCTGCATCGGCGTGCGATAGTCGGGCGTCCACAGGTTGGCTCCGCGACGGAACTTGCCGTTCCAGCTGTGGGTATATTCGTGCGGCAGGAGGTTGCGGTCGCGCAACGCATTGTCCCAGTCGACGAAGTAGCCGCGCTTCACCCCGTCTTCCGAGCTGCGATGATGCTCGAGGCCGATCCCGCCGAGATTGTCGGAGATGGTCAGCAGGAAGTCGTAATGGTCGTAATGCTGCGCTCCGAACGCCTTCACCGCCTGCTCGACCAGCCGCTTGTGGGCGGCGATCTGCTCGGGCTTCGCCGCGAGGTCCTCCTCGGTGTCGGCAAGGACATCGATCGCAACGTCCGGAGCGAGCTCGATCCGTCGGTAATGCGCGCCGGCGATCAACGGCGAATCGATCAGGATCTCGTAGCTGGTGACCGGATAGTCGATCCGGTTGCCGCTCTGCGCGCTCGGTCGCAGCGCCGTCCCGACCTTCCAGCCGGTGGGGACGACGACCGACGCCTGGACTGGAATCTGGCGCACATAATAGCCCGCCGGATACATCGAATTGGAGATCCACTGGATGCTCGCCATGTCCGGCGTCGCGACGGTCCGGCCCTGGTTAGGTTCGGTCGGCGAGACATATTGGAATGCGATGTCGACCGCGCTGACTCCGGCGGGGACGGCAATATGGAAGGCGGAAACGTCGAGGTCGTCGCGGACCCAGGCGAGCTCCTGCCCGTTGGCGCTGGCGCGGAAGCCGGTGACGCTGCGGATGTCGCCGCGCGGGCTGTGACCGCCCGGGATCCATTTGGGATAGAGCATCACCAGGTCGCCCGTCCCCGCGTCCGGAACGGTCTGGTGGATCTTGAAGATGCCGCGCGTGACGTCCGACGCGTCGACCGTCAGCCGCATCGTTCCGGGATAGGGCACGTCGCGCGGCGCGGGAATCGTGTCGACCTTGGCGGTCGCCGCCGGGCGGCTGTTCTGTGGCGGGACCGGTTGCGCTGACGTGGGCGTCGCGACCGAGGTCAGAAGCAGGCAAACCAGCGCGACTTTGCGCATCGACGCATTTCCTTGAGCTGCAGCGGGAGAGTTCCGTTCTACCGACTTTGTTCCCGCCGGCGCAATGCGGCCGCGCCGCCCGTTCGTCGGCAGCAGTCGGCACTTTGTCGAAGTTCAAGGCGTTGTCATCGCTCGTTCAGTTGGCGCGGATAGGCGGCGGGCATGAGTTCGACATTTTCAAAGAGGGCGCTGTTGCTCGGCGCCGCCGTCCTGTGGCCGACTGGCGCATCGGCCCAGACCCGGGAAACGGCTCCTGCCACGCCGCCGGCCGGCCAGGCCGCCGCACCCGCCGCGGCCGCGCAGCCGGCCGACGAATATGGCGACGAGGAGGAGGCGATTGTCGTCACCGGCGCCAAGCCGCCCGGCTCGGTCGTCGGCGACATCCCGCCCGAGAAGACCCTGACTCCGGCCGACGTCCGGGCGACCGGCGCGACGACCATCACCGAGCTGCTCGATGCGCTCGCGCCCGAGATCGGCAGCGCGCGTGGCCGCGGCGGCGGCCAGCCGGTCCTGCTCCTCAACGGCCAGCGCATTTCCAGCTTCCGCGAGATGCGCGACATCCCGACCGAGGCGATCCTCCGGGTCGAGATCCTGCCCGAGGAAGTTGCGCTCAAATACGGCTATCGCGCCGACCAGCGCGTGGTGAACATGGTCCTTCGCCAGCGCTTCCGCTCGACCGTCGCGCGGCTCGAGGGCGTGGTCCCGACCGAAGGCGGCGAGGCGAGCGGCAACGCGGACGTGACCCGGCTGATGATCCAGCGCAACGGCCGCACGCAGTTCAACCTCCACGCCGAAGGCAACAGCATGCTCAAGGAGTCGGAGCGCGACATCGATCTGGAATCTCTCCCGCCGGGCGCGACGGAGGAGCAGGCCCTTTCCGCGCGCTCGCTGGTCGGGACTCGCCGCGACATCCGCGGCGGCGCGATCATCAACCGCCAGATCCTCGGCAACGTGTCGGCGACTCTCAACACCGAGCTCGAGCATAGCGAAGCGCGCTCGTTGATCGGCCTCGCCGAGTCCGACCTCCAGCTGCTCGACCGCGACACCCACAGCGACAGCGCCCACCTCGGCGGCACGCTCAACTGGGACAAGTCGCAGTGGCGCTACAACGTCACCGGCAATGCCGATTGGGACCGCAGCGTTACCGGCACCGACCGGGACGATGTCGACTTCCCGCGCGACCGCGCTCGCCAGACCACCACCTCGGCGGACATCAGCGCGACCGCCAACGGCACTTTGTTCAAGCTCCCTGCCGGCAACGCCGGAGCGACCTTCAAGGTCGGCGCGAGCACCGTCAACCTCGACAGCCTCAGCCGCCGCCAGGGCGTGGAGACCCCAGGGTCGCTCGATCGCACCACGGGCACGGCCTCGGTCAACCTCGACCTGCCGGTATCGCGCCGCAATCGCGACTTCAGCGCGCTCGGCAATTTGACGCTTAACGCCAACGCCGAAGTCGACCAGCTGTCGGATTTCGGGACCCTGACAACGATCGGGGCGGGCGCGAACTGGTCCCCGGTCGAACGCCTCAACCTCATCACCAGCTGGACTCGGGAGGAAGGTCCGCCGACCATCAACCAGCTCGGTGACCCGGTCCTGGTCACCGAGAATGCGCGGATCTTCGACTTCACCACCGGCACGACCGCGATCGTCACTGTGACCACCGGCGGCAACCCGGACCTCGATTCCGACCGCCGCAACGTGTTCAAGGTCGGCGGCAACTGGCAGCCCTCGGCGAAGCTCGACCTGCGCCTGCGCGCCGACTTCGTCCACCAGCGAATCGCGCATCCGCTCTCGAGCATCAGCGCGACACCCGCAATCGAGGCCGCCTTCCCCGAGCGCTTCGTCCGCGCGGCCTGCACTCCGCAGCCGTGCATCGGCCAGCTGGTCAGCGTCGACCTGCGCCCGGTCAATTTCGACCATAGCGAGCGCGACCAGCTGCGCGTCGGCTTCGATTTCTCCAAGCCGCTGAAGTCGCGCCGGCCATCACAGTCGGTGATCGACCAGATGCGCGCCCAGTTCGGCTTCGGTCCGCGCAGCGCGGGTCAAAGCGGCGCGGCGCCGGGCGGCACGGGCGCGGGCCCGCCGCCGGAAGGGCCGCCGCCCGAGGGCGGTCGCGGTGGCCGCGGCTTCGGCGGCGGTCGCGGCGGCGGGGGTGGATTCTTCGGGGGCGGCAACCGCGGACGGCTGACCTTTTCGCTCACCGATACGATCACCTTCGTTGACAAGGTGACGATCGCTCCGGGACTTGAGCTCGACTATCTCCACGGCGATGCCGCGGGGGCGAGCGGCGGCACCCCGCGCCACCTGGTCGAGGCCCGCGCCGGCTATTTCAACAACGGGCTCGGCGCCCGGCTCGGGGCCAACTATCGCAGTGGCACGCACGTCGACAGCCTGACCGGCGACGACCTCACATTCTCGCCCCTCGCGACGTTCGATCTGCGGCTGTTCGCCAATCCCGGCGACATCCCCGAGCTGGTGGTCAGGCACCCCTGGCTGCGCGGCACGCAGGTCCAGCTCAACATCGACAATATGTTCGACGCCAAGCCGAAGGTCCGCAACGCGGCCGGCGATGTGCCGTTCAACTACCAGCCCGACCTGCTCGACCCGCTCGGCCGGACGATCGGCATCACCATCCGCAAACTGTTCCTGCCGCCGCCAAGCTTCTTCCGCCAGCAGTTCCAGCGGCGCCAGCAGCAACAGCAGCAGAACTCGCCGCCCACAGGCTGATTCCGCATTTTGCAGAAATGTGCTTAAGCGCGGCCCAATGACGCCGGTTCAGCCCGTAAGGGGCACGCAAAGCCTGCTCGGAGAAGACGCCGACCGCCTCGCCGCGGTGGTCGCCGCGTTCGACCGCGTGCGGCGGCTGTTCGGGTTCAAGCGGGTCGAGGTGCCGACAATCGAGCCGACCCAGGTCTTCGCCCGCACCATCGGCGAGACGACGGATGTGGTGTCGAAGGAAATGTATTCGTTCGACGACCGCGGCGGCGAATCGATCACGCTTCGGCCCGAATTCACCGCCGGCATCTGCCGCGCCTATTTGAGCGAGGGCTGGCAGCAGCATGCTCCGCTGAAGGTCGCGGCGCACGGCTCGGCCTTCCGCTACGAGCGCCCGCAGAAGGGCCGCTTCCGCGAGTTCCACCAGCTCGACGCCGAGATCATCGGCGCCGCCGAGCCGCAGGCCGACGTTGAGATTTTGAGCCTCGGCTATCAGCTGCTGCAGGAGCTGGGCATCGCCGGCGGCGTGACGCTCGAGCTGAACACGCTCGGCGATCCCGAGACCCGCGAAGCGTGGCGCAGCGCGCTGGTCGATTACTTCCAGGTGCACAGAGCCGATCTGTCGGAGGACAGCCAGGCGCGGCTCGAACGCAACCCGCTGCGCATCCTCGACAGCAAGGACGAGCGCGACCGCCGCATCTGCGCGGACGCTCCCAATGTCGACCAATATCTGACGAGCGAGGCTTCGGACTTCTTCGCCGCGGTCACTGCCGGGATCGACGCCGCAGGTGTGCCTTGGAAGCGCAACGCGCGGCTGGTCCGGGGCCTCGATTATTACCGCCACACCGCGTTCGAGTTCGTCACCGACCGCCTCGGCGCGCAGGGCACTGTCATCGCCGGCGGCCGCTACGACGGGCTGGTCGAGGCGCTCGGCGGCCCGCACACGCCGGCGGTCGGCTGGGCCGCCGGGATCGAGCGCCTGGCGATGATGATCGAAGCTCCGGTTACCGAACCTTTGGACGTCATCATCGCAGTAGAGGACGATGCGGCCATGACGCATGCAACAACGGTTTTGGCCGGTCTACGGCGGGCCGGTCTATCCGTAGACATGATCGCCACTGGCTCGCCACGAAAGCGATTCGATAAGGCTACCAAGGTCAATGCTCGATCCATTCTTAGCCTTGTAGTTCGGGAAGGCAGAATCCACTGCGGCCAACGGGGCGACAAGGAAATGGTGGGGCGCGTCAGCGAGCTTTTGCCCTTCACCGCCCCTGAGGCAAAATGACCCACATTTCGTCGGAACGGATCGCTTCGATCGAGGCGAAGAAGCATGAGCTGTCGGACGCGATGGCGCGCGGCGACCTCGCGCCCGACGAGTTCGTGCGCCTGTCCAAGGAATATGCACAGATCGAGCCGGTCGCGGCCGCGGCGCGCGAGGTTCGGCGGTTGCGGGCCGAACTGACCGTGCTCAACGGCATGATCGCCGACCCGTCGGCCGAGCCCGAATTGAAGGAGATGGCCGCCACCGAGGCCGAGGACATCCGCCACCGGCTGCCCGAGGCGGAGCGCGCGCTGGCGGTCAAGCTGCTGCCGCGCGATGCCGCCGACGACCGCGCGGCGATGCTCGAGGTCCGCGCCGGCACCGGCGGCGACGAAGCGGCGCTGTTCGCCGGCGACCTCCTCCGCATGTACCAGCGCTACGCCGACGAGCAGGGCTGGCGGTTCGAGCTGATCTCGGCCTCGGCCGCGGAGCTCGGCGGCTACAAGGAAGCGATCGCCTCGATCAACGGCCCCGGCGTGTTCGCCCGCCTCAAGTTCGAAAGCGGAGTCCACCGCGTCCAGCGCGTGCCCGTGACCGAGAGCGGCGGCCGCATCCACACCTCGGCGGCGACGGTCGCGGTGCTGCCCGAGGCTGAGGACGTCGACGTCCACATCGACGACAAGGATTTGCGGATCGACGTCTATCGCTCCTCCGGTCCCGGCGGTCAGTCGGTCAACACCACTGACAGCGCGGTCCGCATCACCCACCTGCCGACCGGCCTAGTCGTCATCCAGCAGGACGAGAAGTCGCAGCACAAGAACAAGGCCAAAGCCCTGAAGGTGCTGCGCACGCGGCTGTTCGAGCTGGAGCGCGAGCGCCTGGCGTCGGAGCGCGCCGGGGCGCGCAAATCGATGGTCGGCTCGGGCGACCGCTCGGAGCGCATCCGCACCTACAATTATCCCCAGGGGCGGGTGACCGACCACCGCATCAACCTCACGCTGCACAAGCTCGAGACGATCCTCGAAGGGCCGGGGCTCGGCGAGCTGATCGACGCCCTGATCGCCGAGGACGAAGCGGAACGGCTGGCGGGGCTCGAAGAAGCGTGAAACCCATTGCCCGCGCGCTTGCCGATGCGGCGCGCCAGCTCGACCCAACCAGCGACACGGCACGGCTCGATTCGGAGCTGCTTATGGCCGAGGCGCTGCACATCGACCGCGACAAGCTGATCCTCTCGCCGCCCGACCGCAAGGTGCCCGAGCGCTTCTGGGCGATGGTCGAGCGGCGCCAGGCGGGCGAGCCGGTCGCCTACATTACCGGCCGCCGGGCCTTCTGGGATATCGAGCTCCACGTCGGCCCCGGCGTGCTCGTGCCGCGGCCGGATTCGGAGGTCCTGATCGCGTCCGCCATCGAACATTTCGGGCGCGCCGGTGGGCCGAAGCGGATCCTCGACCTCGGCACCGGCCCGGGCACGCTGCTGCTCGCAGCGCTCGATATATGGCCGGACGCGACCGGCCTCGGGGTCGACGTGTCGCGCCAGGCGCTGGCCTATGCCGCCGCCAATGCGCGCCGCCTCGGCTTCGAAAGCCGGCTGAAGCTGGTCCAGGGCAATTGGGCCGAGGGCCTGGTCGAGCGGTTCGAGCTGATCCTGTGCAATCCTCCCTATGTGCCCGAACATGCCGAGCTCGGCCCGGGGGTGCGCGAATATGAGCCGGACGAGGCGCTGTTCGCGGGCAAGGAGGGGCTCGACGCCTATCGCGTGCTCGCGCCGCAGCTGCCCAAACGGCTCGAGCGCGGCGGCCTCGCTGCGGTCGAGATCGGCCATGACCAGGCCAAGGCGGTGACCAAATTACTCAAGCGCGACGGGCTCAAGGCGAAGGTCGCGCGCGATCTCGGCGGCCGCGACCGTGCGCTACTGTTAACCTGGGCCAAGGGACAGGCATGAGAGAAAATCGCTTGGCTTTCGCGCCCACCCACACTACATCGGGGGCAGGGCCGGTCCCGCTCCACCACGAAAGCTGTAGAGCGCGTCCCGTCCACCCCCGACGCAATCGGCCGTCTTCTTAGCGCTGTGCGCGCAAGACCGGAACGAGAGGGTCAGGAGCCGGCCATGCCGACCCTGTATCCCGAGGGCCAAGGGGTCAGCACTACTGCGTAAGGACGTAGGCATTTGATCAACAATCGACAGGGTGGCCGCCGGCGCGGCCGCGGTGGGCAGAGAGGGCAGAACCTCGGCGGACAGCCGGGGAACCGCCAGGACAACCGGCAGCGCGGCAACGCTGCGCAGCTGCTCGAGAAATACAAGAGCCTGGCGCGCGACGCCCAGCTCGCCGGCGATCGGGTCCAGACCGAATATTATCTCCAGTACGCCGACCATTATTTCCGCGTGCTCGGCGAGAATCGCGCGCGCTTCGAGGACCAGCGCCGCCAGCGCGGCGATGATTCCGACGAGGACGAGAGCGAGGAGCTGGAGACGGCCGAGGCCGAGGGCGGCGACGAGGAACGTCGCGACCGCGGCGAGCGCTTCAACCGCCGCGACCGCGAGCCGCGCGGCCGCGATCGCGACCAGCGCCCCTACCGCGACGAGCGCAGCGCCGACCAGTCGGACGAGGACGATGAGGCGGCACGCCAGGTCAACGGCGCGGACGACGACAGCCTGCCGCTCGACGTGCTCCCGCCGGCGATCGGTGCCGACGGCCCGACGACCATGGCGATCGACGAGGACGAGGAGCCGGCGCCCAAGCCGCGCCGCCGGACTCGCACGCCGCGCGCGGCAAGCGACGACGACGAGGTCGCCCCCGCGGCTTAGGGCTGATCGATCGGCCGGGGCCGATGTTCGGCATCGAGCGCGACGAAGGTGAACAGGCCCTCGGTGACCTTCACTTCGGTCGCCCCGAAATCGCGCGCCGCGATGACCTCGATCCGCACCCCCATCGAGGTTCGGCCGACGCGCTCGACCGCGGCATAGACCGAGATCAAATCGCGCAAGTGGATCGGCGCGATGAACTCCATTGCTTCGATCGCCACGGTCGCGACCGGCCCCTTGGAGCGTCGCGAGGCGACGATGCCCGCCGCAATGTCCATCTGCGACAGCACCCAGCCGCCGAAGATGTGGCCGTTGGCGTTGATGTCGCCGGGCCCGGGGATGACGCGCAGGATGGGTACGCGCTCGAGATCGCTCATTCGTCGTCGCTTTCGTCATGGAGATGCGGCGCGGCCGCCTCGTCGTGGCCGCTGTCCGCGCTTAGGAAAACCAGGGTCATCAGCGCGGTGCCGAGCAGGACGGTGAGTCCGGCGCCGAGCGCCGTCGCCAAGATCAGGTGGATGCTCGGCGACGCGTCGCCGCGGATGACGATGAGCACGGCGATCACGGCGATCACGACCGACAGGAGCGCCAGCAGCCGGAAAATCCGCCAGAAGCGGCGGAGCAGCGCGTGGCGGGGGTTAGGGACGGGGTCGGGGCGGGGCACGTTTGCCCTTTGACGGCGGCGCTCAGGAGTATCAAGGGAACATTCGAGCGAGTCAGGAGGCGAGGCCATGACCATCGCAACAGTGCTTCGGACCAAGGGCAGTGAGGTCGAGACGATCACCGCCCACGCCCGCGTCGCGGACGCGGTCGCGAGGCTCGGCGAACGGCGCATCGGCGCCTTGCCCGTGGTCGAGGGAAATGAAATCGTCGGCATCATGTCCGAGCGTGACGTGATCTATTGCCTGCGCGATCACGGCCCCGCGGTGCTCGACTGGCCGGTCAGCCGGGTGATGAGCTCGCCGGCGATCACCGCCGCTCCGGACACCGACGTGCTCGCCGCTTTGGCGCTGATGACCCAGCGCCGGATCCGCCATTTGCCGGTGGTCGAGGCAGGCGAAATCCGCGGGATCGTGTCGATCGGCGACCTCGTCAAGCATCGCATGGAGCGTATCGAGGCCGAAGCCGAAGCGATGCGCAGCTATATCCAGAGCGCCTGAATATCCTTGTAATTCCAGGGATTTGCCAGCCTTGAAAGAGGCTTCGCCGACCCTATCTAGCAATCGCGGTGACGAGCATCCGAAACGGTGCTTCGAGCCGGTCGGCCGGCGAACTGCAACAATATTGCAAAAAAGCCGGTTGACGGGTGCGGGAGCCACCCATATATGCCCCCTCCAGCAACGGACGCGGCCTGGCAACGGGTCTCGCGTTCGTTTCGTGCCTCTTCTTAGTCGGTACAACCGATGCCCGGAACCAATCGAACCGGGAGAGGAAGCGCGTCGGCTCTTTGACATTGTCGGTTTAGATGAAGGGACATGTGGGCGGCGGCCCGGTCTCCGATAGCCTCTGGGTATCGGTTGGTCGGTCAAATTTATGCCGTTCCTTATGGATCTCGTTCGAGGCTTCGGCTTCGGGCGCGAGCTCATATGTCTCAAAAACGCAAACACACCAGATTGTGATTTTTGTGCAGGAACGGCTCCCGGAGATTCCGGTCTTGCTCTCGCTTATTCCGCGGGGGTTTGATCGAACATCAACTTGAGAGTTTGATTCTGGCTCAGAACGAACGCTGGCGGCATGCCTAACACATGCAAGTCGAACGAGACCTTCGGGTCTAGTGGCGCACGGGTGCGTAACGCGTGGGAATCTGCCCTTGGGTACGGAACAACAGTTAGAAATGACTGCTAATACCGTATAATGACTTCGGTCCAAAGATTTATCGCCCAGGGATGAGCCCGCGTCGGATTAGCTAGTTGGTGAGGTAAAGGCTCACCAAGGCGACGATCCGTAGCTGGTCTGAGAGGATGATCAGCCACACTGGGACTGAGACACGGCCCAGACTCCTACGGGAGGCAGCAGTGGGGAATATTGGACAATGGG